>JAFSVJ010000110.1 GCA_017445025.1 Abditibacteriota bacterium
AAGAGCAAAAGACGAAAACAATAAATATATATATGATTTAGAATTTAAAGAATATAATGATAACGGAACAACTGAAGAAAATGCACAGATAGACCCTATAACCGGTGAACCGGAAGATTGGGAAGCAGATGATGAGTATATATATTACATAAGATCTTTTGCGTTAAAAGATACATTTGGATTACCTGCTCATAGTGGTTCTATACTAATGTATGACGATGAATTTGATTCAACAGACATTAGCAATTTATCTGAACAATGTTTACTGCATAACAGTTCTGACCTAAAAATTTCTTCAACTACCGGATTAAGTCATAAATTTGAAATTGCAGTTCCGCATGAATATATGAAATATGCCGGGAATTATATTTTTCCTATGATTCTGCAAGATAATCATCAAAACAAATATAGAAATCATAATTCAAAGAAAGCTATTTGTTTGAATGGAAATAACGATATAAAATCTATTTGTTTTTATTATATAGACGAAAATTGGAAAAATGATGATGAACCGAAATTTGCTCCTTTTGATTTAACATATAGAGATTATAATATAATTTTAAATCTAGGTTTTATTGGAGGACAAAATATTCCGTATTCACCACATTTAGGAAATACCGGACTGTTAAGAAATATTAATGCTTCTGAAGCTATTCATACTTTAAACACTATATGTCCTAATTGTTTACATAACCAACAAAATAATCCAAATGTAAAAAGAACTTCTAATTACATATGGGCATATTATGGTCATGCGAATTATAATCGACTTCATTATAATAATCATATTTCTAATTATACAGATTTGTTTTTAGGGGATGATAATAATATGTATTTATACAAAGATGAAAATCCCTACACACCCTACACAATGATTAATTTAAACAGTTTAGAAGCGACTTGTTTAGTATATTTGTATGGTTGTCATACTTCAACAACAGGTAAAGTTAATAATAATTATATTGCTCCTATTGCCAAAAGATTTGTGAATCGTTTTGGTGCATTGACTTCAATAGGGTTTGATTGTTATGTCTTTACTTATGGTTCTTTTAGGGTATTTGATAAGAATTTTTGGAATTTTTTAGTAAATAATTATAATAATGATAATTATTCTATTTATCAAGCATATAATGATGCATATTTTATAGCAATAGAAGATTATAAAAAACGAAAAAATAAATATAAAGATCCTAATCAAAATGGAAATGTAAAATTTGATAGTTTTAAGGTCGATTTTTATGGAAATAAAAATGTTAAATTGAAGGAAAAGAAAAATGAATAGATTATTTATTATTTTAATTATTATAATATTAAGTCAATTGTATTGTTATTCAGAAAGTTTGACTAATCAACAAGTTATTCAAATAGTTAAAGATTTTGAAAACAATCAAAATTTAAGTGACTTGAATGTTTCCGTTTATGAATTTGATGGAATAATAGACTTTTGGGTTACAAAAACAAATAATAATTTTAACAAAAAATGGGTTGTAAAACCTAATGTTGATTCTGTAGTTAGATATACTAATTATAACGAAATTGATAATGAATTAGAACAAAGTGATAGTAATTATACACAAGATCAATGTATTTCTATTGCATTAAACTATTTAAACTCAAAAAATATTAATATATTAAATTATATAATTGAAGATGATGATATAGAATGGAAGGATGGCAACTATTGTTATTGTATGCGTAAAATCATCAATTCAAACTTAAAAATACCGTCTATTAATTTAATAGTTATTCATATTAATTCCTTTTCTGGCAATATATCTTATTTTTCCCATAGTTATAATGACGATATGATTATAAGTCAAGAACCGGAATTAACAGATGCACAAGTAACTCAGATTGTAAATAATATTTTTGGAGAAAATAATATTTCTGTTTTAAATATTGGTGGTTATGGATATAATGAGAATTATGATGGAATATCACGATTGGCATTTATAAACAATAATGATTATATGGTTGAAATTGATGCATTTAGTCATAATGTTATTGGCATTTATGCTTCGGCTTCTTGTAATTACGATAAATATAAAAACATTAATATAAATGCTAATAAAAATGAATATAATAGTAAAAATGCCAAAGAAACGATTAAATTAAAAAAACAACCATACAAAGAATTATCAGATGAAGAACTTAAAGGTATTAATGTTGATAATAAAAATATTAATTTCATATTATGTAACACAGAAAGCCCAAAGAATATAAAATATACAGAATTATCTAATAGTTTTGAGATTGATAAAGATGATAAAGGTATAGCCCGAATGGAAGTAAATGGGATTAAGTTTATATTCCGAAACGGTTCATACTGGTGTTTTATTAATAACAAAACCTACAATATGGGTGGAAACTGTATAATTGAAAATGGTAAACTAAAACTACCGGAAGAGTTTTACAAAAAAGTTCAAGATAAGGATTACCAATTTTTTCGAAAATGAGCCAAAGATAAAACCAATTGAAACAACACAAGAAAAACTTACTTTGTTTGGTAAAATCAAAAATCTTTGGCTGGGAATTTTAAGTTTTTTAAAAAATTTTTTTATTTTTTTCAAAAAAGTGGGTTTTAGGGCTTGACAAACCCATGTTGAATGTGGTATAATATAATTGTTATGAGAAGAAACTTTTCAAAACTTAATAGAGCTTATTATTGGTGGTATTCTGGTTAGAGAGTACCGCAGTATCTATATGTGTCGCGGTGCAAACCGCGGTTTTTTTTGAAAGAATAAGACCGCATTAATAAAATGTGGTCTTTTTTTTGTGAGAGTTTTGAAAAGTTAAATTAAATAATAAAAACCATATAAATTGAAATTTGGAGAAAAAAATGAAGGATTATTATTTCAATGTTAAAGCTGAAACAATGAGCAGAGATGAAATTATATATAATCAAGAAAAATCTCTCCGCAGAGTTGTTATTAATGCTTATGCAAACAACGATTTCTATAAAGCCAAATTTGATAAATTAGGGGTTAATGTTAGAGATATAAAAGGACTTGAAGATTTACCTAAGCTTGGTTTTATAGACAAAGAGGACTTTCGTGAACAGTTTCCAATGGGAATGTTATGTGTCCCTAAGGAAGATTTGAGAGAAATTCACATGTCCTCAGGTTCTACGGGAACTCCCGTAGCTATGGTCTATAACGAGCATGACCTTAACCAATGGGCTGAATGTATGGCTCGATGTTATACCATGGCAGGGCTTTTCGAAGGAGACCCGGTTCAGATAACTCCTACCTTCGGAATGTTTAACGGTGGTTTGGGAATGTTCCACGGAGCCAGAAAGGCAGGTCTCTTTATAGTTCCCGCCTCCAGCGGAAACACTCCCAGACAGATTAGACTTATGAGAGACTTTAATGTTAAATGTCTTACCGGTGTAGTTTCTTATACGGTTAGAATCATGGAAGTTATGGATGAAATGGGAATTGAACTTCCCAACCTTAAAGTGGGTATATTCGGAGCTGAAAGTTTTTCCACTCTTATGAGAGAGAGAATTGAGAAGCGTCTTGGTATTGATGCTTTTGATATTTACGGAATGACTGAAACCGGTGGTGTGGGAACCACAGGAATGGATTGCCGAGATCACTCAGGTATTCATATTTGGGAAGACCAATATATCGTTGAGATCATAAATCCGGAAACGGGAGAAGTGGTTCCCGACGGTGAATATGGTGAAGTTGTATTCACTTCTCTTCACAGAGAGTCAATCCCAATTATTCGTTTTAAGACAGGAGATTTGTCAAGAGTTATTTCAAGAGAGCCTTGTGCTTGCGGAAGAACACACACCAAAATTGAACAAATAAGAGGAAGGAAAGATGATATGATCATCGTTAAGGGTGTAAACTTCTTCCCCAAACAAGTGGAAACAGCACTCCTTGAAATCCCCGGAGTTTTAAACGAGTATCAAATTATTGTTTTTGAAAAGGATGGCGTTCGCGACGTTCGTATCAATGTAGAGGCAGAAGACGGTGTTACCGGCTACATTGTAGAAAAGAAATTAAAAGAAACATTGGGCTTCTCACCAAAAGGTGATGTATTTAAGCCCGGAACCCTCCCAAGAAGGGAAGGAAAAGCACAACGTGTAATTTACGAAAAATAAAAATTTAAGGTTAGTTGTAATTTTACAAAAAAAAGTAAGTTATAATTATCAAATTATAAAACTAATAAAAAATAGGTGGTTATTAAAATGAAACTCGAACAAAAAAGATGGCTGATTTTATTGGCCGGTTTTCTATCAAACTTATGTCAAGGTATTGCATACGCATCCAGTATATTTATGGCACCCATTATAAGTGCATTTAACATAGATAAACCTCAAGCAGCTTTAGCTTTCTCCTTGATTATCGCATGTTTGCCCATAGGAACCATAATAGGTGGTGTTATGAGCAGTAAAAAAGGTCCTCGTGGTCCTATTGTATTAGGTAGTGTTATTTTTGCACTGGGTCTTATTTTGGCATCATTTACCATTAAGTCTCAAAACCTTATGGCTCTTTACATTACCTACGGTTGTATGCTTGGTGTAGGTAGTGGATTTGCATACGGATCTATTGTAGGAACTGTCACCCAATGGTTCCCTGACAAGAGAGGTCTTGCCGGTGGTTTGGTAGTTGCCGCTTTAGGTGGTGGCCCTGTTGTTTTAACTCCCATTATGGTAGCTCTTTTGGATGCAGCAGGACTTCAAATGTCTTTCCTTATTTTAGGTATAGTATTTGCTGTTGTTATGATTGGTGCCGCTTTGGTTGTTGTTGCTCCTCCTAAGGACTTTGTTCCCGAAGGATTTGTTGCAAAAACAAAAGCTCCTGCTGACGGTGAGGCAAAAGCTCCTGCCAAAAAGACTGACTTTATATGGAGTGAAATGCTTAAAACTCTTGACTTTTGGGTTTTATTTGTATTATTCTTTGCAGGAACTTTTGGTGGACTTATGATTATTTCTAAAGCCAAACCATTATGTGAAGCTGTATTAGAAAACCTAAATGTTGCCGAAGCTGGTGCATTGGCAGCATCAGGGGTTATGATTATTGCCGCATGTAACGCTCTCGGTAGACTTTTCTGGGGAGCCGTTTCAGATAAATTAGGCAGAATGCCTACTTTGATGATTATGTTTGCCGTTCAAGCTGTATTAATGGCAGTTATTAATATGATGGGTGTAAACTTTGTTCTGTTCCTTATAGGACTTGCCATTACAGGTTTATGTTTCGGTGGATACCTTGGAATGTTCCCGGCACTTTGTGCAGACTTCTTTGGTATTAAGAATGTGACCCTAAACTTTGGTATTTTGTTTGCAGCCTTTGCCGTAAGTGGAGTTTTTGCTCCTATTATCGGTGCAAAGTTTGATGCTGTGACCGGTTACCATGTAGCCGCTGTTATCGCAGCTGTGGGATTCTTTATTTCAATGTTTATGCTCAAAAGAGCAAAAAAATAATTATTTATTAAAATTTCCCTTTTATGGGAAGTAAAGGTTTATTAAAATGAAAAACAATTCTTTGACAAATTCTGTAAAATTAAATATGAATAGTTGGTGGTGGCATTGTTAGATGCCATGGGAATTGTTTTGCGTCGTAAATTTGCCGTGGCATAAATCTTGCCACGGCTTTTTATTTACCGTGGTTTTGCCACGGTTTTTTATTGTTGTTAAAAAAATATAATATATAAGTGAGGATAAAAAAATGAAGATTTTTAACACACCCAACGAAGAGGGTTTCTTCGGAGAATTTGGGGGAATGTTCGTTCCCGAGGAATTAAAAGGCGTTTTGCGAGAAGTGGATGATGCTTTTAAAAAGTATTCTACAGATAAAGACTTTTTGGAAGAGCTTAACTATTACTATAATCAATATATAGGTCGTCCCACTCCTTTGTATTATGCTGAGGAAATGACAAAAGATTTAAAGGGTGCAAAGGTTTATTTAAAGAGAGAAGACCTTTGCCACATGGGAGCTCATAAGCTTAACAATGTAATAGGGCAGATTCTTATTGCCAAGAGAATGGGTAAGAAGAGAGTTATAGCCGAAACAGGTGCGGGACAGCATGGAGTTGCAACAGCTTGTGCCGCCGCAAGGTTTGGTATGGAATGTGTAATCTATATGGGTGAAATTGATAAAGAGAGGCAAGCCTTAAATGTATTTAGAATGGAAATGATGGGTGCAACGGTAAAGGGTGTAAGTTACGGAACCAAAACCTTAAAAGAGGCCGTTGACGAAGCATTTATGGACTTTGTCCAAAATAAGGATAATACTTTCTATGTGGTAGGTTCAGCTGTAGGTCCTCACCCATATCCTCATATGGTGAAATTTTTCCAATCTGTTATAGGAAGAGAAGCAAGAGAACAGATATTAAAGGCAGAAGGAAAGCTTCCCGATTATGTTATTGCCTGTATAGGTGGCGGAAGTAATGCTATAGGTATATTTAATGAGTTTATAGGTGACTCTTCTGTTAAACTTATAGGTGCCGAAGGAGCCGGAAAAGGAATTGATTCCGGATTGACAGCCGCAACCATTACCATAGGTAAAGAGGGTATTCTTCACGGATTTAATTCTTATGTTATGTTAGATGAAAAAGGTGAAGTGGCTCCTGCTTATTCAATTTCTGCGGGACTTGATTATCCCGGAATAGGACCGGAGCATGCATATCTTGCCAAAACAGGACGAGAAAAAGCTGTTCCCATAACCGATGATGAGGCAGTTAATGCTTTGAAATATCTTTCTAAGACAGAAGGTATTATTCCGGCATTGGAATCCTCCCATGCTATTGCCGCCGCCATGAAATTGATTCCTACATTATCTAAAGATAAACTTGTTATAATTAATCTTTCAGGACGTGGGGATAAGGATGTTCATCAACTTATGAATATTAAGTAGAGTATTTATGTTTTAAAATTATGTGATAAGATTAATTAAATAGTCTTATCACATTTTTATATTTGATTTTATATTGCTAAAAATGTTATAATATAATGTAATTAAATCAAAAAAAGACATAAGTTATGAAAATAGAAAATAAGATTTTAATTGTAGGTTTAATATTTGCCACTTTGACAGGTGTGGCTGTATTTATTGATTGGGAGAGCTTTTTAGATTTACACATTCTTGGAGAGTGTGGCTACTTTTTTTCAAACTATGTGTATATTGCATTTATGTTGTTCGGTATAATTTATACAATAGTTTTAAGCCGTAAATATGAGGAGTGTAAGGGTGTCTTTTGGCAAGCATTGATAGTAATATTGTTATTGACCGCACTACACATGGGAATAAAAGCTGTCTTTGGGGAATGGACCCCTCGTCCAAGCAAATTACATGGTGGCTTTCCATCCGGTCATTCTCAAGTGGTATTTGCTTTGGCATTTTTAATGTCAGTGAGAAATAAAAAGCTAACAATTCTTACTTTTTTGGTGGCAGCCTTAATTGCTTGGAGCAGAATATATTCTGTCCGTTTTGTGGAAGGAGTGGAATATATCCCCGCCCACTATCCTTACCAAGTCCTTTTCGGCTCATATTTCGGAGTGCTGTTAACATATCTAATGTATGAATATTTAGAACCGAAGAGAGAATTGATAATGGAAAGGATAAGGAAACAGAAGCGAGTATAAAAATCCCATAGAAATTTGGGATTTTTATACTCAAAACAAAATATATTTTTCTCAAACAATAAAGTTTCTCACCGGCGAAGGTTTTTGTTTTATATAATTGTCATATATACAGAAAAATATATAGATAATCTTAACAATAAATGTTTTTTATGTAAAACAAAAATTTAATATTTTTTTAAAAATATGGTTTTATCACTTGACTTTTTTTGTTAAATAGGGTATAATAAAATTAATAAAGAATAAGTTATATGTGACATTAAACACACCGATTTCAAGCGGTTCAAGTTATGATGAAACATGTGTTTGGTTAGGTTGCACCGCTGCTAAAGGTAAATCCACCGAACAAGATGTTTTTGATGCTATTTGGAATGAATTTCAAACTATTACAATAACAACACGAGATAATAGATTATTAAGTTATTGGGGTAATGGAGAATTTACTGGTGATTATAATACTACTAATGCATTATTAGAAAATGGTGATGGAAGATGTTCTGCTTGGGCAGATTTTTTCTTTAATACAATAAGATTACAGGGCATAAGTGGAATATATAAGTATATTATTAATTTTAACTCTGTCTATAAGGATGTAGGAAATGTAAGATATACATTTTTAGCGTTAAAACAATTAGGTAATATTTTTCAGGGTAGGTTAACTACAAGTTCCGAATATATGCATAATGAATTATTTGCTAATCATGCTTTTAATAAATATAATAATTATTATTATGATCCCACTGTTCAGAATAATAATGTTTATGATGATATTGAAGATTATTTAGCTAATAATATTGAAATATGGGGTTTTAATAATACAACGTTAACTTATGAAAAAATAGAACCTTATGATAATAATATAACATATAGTTCGTTTTTTCAATATCAATTATGTAATTTAGAACATAATAATGGTCTTTGTGATTGTCAGTCATTTTTATGTCAACCAGAAGGAGATTAAAATGAAAAAAATAATATTATTTTTACTTATTTTTATTAACGTTAACGTTTTATTTGCTATAAGCAAAGAAATAAATAATTATAAAATAGATATAAAAGGATCAGGTTATTGGATAGTTGATAATTATCCTGATCAAGTTATACTCTCACATTATCTCGGAGATAAAAATGAAATAAAAGAAAGAGATTATAATTACTCTAATTTGTTTGATTTTAATCAGAAGAATATAGTAAATAGTTATTTTAAGAAATATGATAATAATACCAAATTTGATGCTATTTTATATACTAATGATATTAAATCTAACAAAGATAATTGCACGTTACCGGATAAATGTATTATGATTCGTTATTATAATACAGATGATAATAAAGATTTATTTACTTGGAACTTATATTATTCTACTTTTTTTGATAAAGGAGAAATTAAGATTCAAGATATTAAAGAAATCAATAACAAAATATTTATTGCTTGTAATAGCCGATATAATGTATATATCTATGTTTTACATTATGTAGATAATAATAAAAACATTTTAGAGAAATATAATGTTTTTCCTAACCTAAATGTTTGTAAAATAAAATCGATGGATTTATTAACTGATAATATTGTAAAATTAAAATTAACTAATGATATTACGGAATATTGGAAAATAAGTCAGTCAAAAGAAGATTTCGATAAAAACTTAATTGATACTAAACCGGAAATTGCTGACCTAAAAAAGTTGATATGGTCTAATTTTTACAAAGAACCTAATCAATCGTTATATCAATCTTGGGATTATATAAGACAAGAATCAGAGCCAACTGTTGACCAATTGAAAGGAACATTTCCGGAAGATACTTTTTTTGCAGATTAGGTAAAGCTAATAATCAAGACACGAAAATTTTTTATTTTCGTGTCTTTTATATACTTCTTTGTTCGTTATGGTAATATATGCCATAAGAATAAGATTTTAATAGTTTTAGTATATTAGATTGTCAAAAATAATGCTATTTTCAGTTCAATTCTCAGGGTTCCCTAAAAGTGGAGTTTACGACACATTTTGGGATGAGAAAGAGGGTGAAGTCAATTAACTATAGCCGGCCTTAATATTAAGAGCCGGCAAACATAAGTGGTGCGTAGCACCACAATTTTGATTTTTTATTATTGATTTTTGATTTTGTTTTATGGTATAATATATATAGCAATAATGTTATAAAAAATGTATTTTTGGAGATAGTAAATGAAAGCTGTTGTTTTGGCTGCAGGTCGTGGAACAAGATTAGGAGCCTTAACTGATAATTGTCCAAAACCTATGGTTAGAGTTGAAGGAATTCCCATTGTAGAATATGTTATTTCAGGAATTATTGATGCCGGAATAAAAGATTTTGTTTTTGTCACAAAATATTTATCAGAGAAAGTTATGGAATATTTTGGAGACGGTTCTAAATGGGGTATTAATATACAATATGTTGAACAGGATGACCGCTACGGCACAGGTGTGGCTCTCTTAATGAGTAAGGACCTTGTGGGAGACGATGATTTGTTAATGTGCTATGGTGACTGTTTAATGGAGAGAAAAAACTACAAAGAAGCTGTAGATCTCTTTAATTCTAAAGATGTTTTTGCTGTTGAAGCTCTAAATTATGTGGAAGATCCATGGCAAGGCTCTGCCATTTTGTTTGATGAAAATAATATTGTGACCGAAATGATTGAAAAGCCTGCCAAAGGCACAATCCCTTCACATTGGAACAGTGCCGGTCTCTTTGTATTTAAAAATGAAATCTTTGATTATTGTTCCAAATTGCAACCATCTGTTCGTGGCGAATATGAACTCCCGGAAGCAATTAATAAAATCATAGATGATAAAAAGAAAATCTACGGATATTGCTTAACCGGAGATTGGTGTGATATGGGTAGACCGGAAGATATCCCCTTTGCAGCGGAGATAATTAAGAGGAATATGTAAAATATCTCTTTTTGATAAAGGGAATGCTAAATGTGTCCCCCTATTTTGCAATGCAAAATGGGGGGTGGCATTCACGAAGTGAATGACGGGGGGAAAACGTGATTTTTGATGAAAAAATCACATTTTGCGAAGCAAAATTAATTGACTCTTCTTTTCTTTAAGAAGTGGTATAGATATTTCCTTCGTTCTACAATTTAAGAGTAATAAACTATGAATATTGACCAAGCTTTAGCAACATACAAAAACCCAAGGACACAGGCTTTATTAAATGCCTTTAAAATGCGTTTTCCTAACGAAAAAGAGGTATATATTGCCCACGCTCCGGGAAGAGTTAACCTTATAGGTGAACATATAGATTATAACGGTTATGGCGTTATGCCTATGGCTGTAAACAGGGAGATAGAGGTCTGTTTTGTGCCTAATGACACCTCAAAAGTGGAAATATATGATACCTTTAAGGAAAACCCTTACAGAGAATTTCACATAAGCGGGAATATTGAACCTTTTGAAATGGGGGATTGGGGAAATTACATAAAAGCTCCTTGTCAAGCACTTTTTAGGTGGACCGAGAAGAGATTTGAAGATAAAATACCTCTTAAAGGGTTTAAGGGTGTTTTGGTGGGAGACATACCTCCCGCAGCAGGTCTCTCTTCTTCTTCTGCCATTGTGGTATGTATAGGTTGTGTCATAGATTTTGTCAATAATCTTAATATAGAGAAAAGCGAATTGGCAGACCTTATGGCTCGGGGTGAGATGTATGTGGGAACCATGGGTGGCGGTATGGACCAGTCTGCTTCTCTATTCGGTCATACACAAGGACCTTTGCGAATAATGTTTAAGCCCATAAGAGTTGAGCAAATAGAAATGCCCAAAGGGTATAGTTTTATTATAGCCAATTCTATGCGAAAGGCAAAGAAAAGCGGTCAGGCTCGATTTAATTTTAATAACAGAAGTATTACCTGTAAATTAGGTCTTGTAATTTTCAAAAATCTTATAAAAGAGGATTATCCCGATGCTACTTTAGCCCCCAGCCTCAGAAGAATGCAAAAAATAGTGGGTTGGGAGAATATGCCCAAGTATTTTGATAAAATTCCAAAGAGTGGGTTAACTTTGGAGGAGATAGCTTATCTCTCTTCACTAAGTGAGTCCGATATAAGAGAGAAATATTTAAAGTTAAATGAAACAGAGTATTTGCCTATTCCTTCTGAAGGTTTTAAGATATATGACAGATTGGCTCATGTTTTCAGAGAGGCAAAGAGGGTGTCTGCCACAAAGAAGGCTATGCTCGTGGGTGATATGGAAGCTGTTGCAAGGTATATGGACGAAAGTCATGCTTCTTGCAGAGATTTGTATGAAATATCCTGTCCGGAACTTGAGAGATTAATCTCCTGTCTAAAAAATGCGGGAACAATGGGTTCAAGGTTAACCGGTGCCGGTTGGGGCGGTTGCACCGTTTCTTTGGTTAAAAGTGAGGATGCCGAAAGGATTATTGAAGAAGTTTGGAAGACATATTATGTTGACTATGCTTCTAAAGCGGATGATCTTTTGCCTGTGCCTTCTTATGAGAATAAAGAGAGAGTTATATTTGCTTGCCTTCCGGCTGAAGGTGCGGGAATAAGGTAGAGCTGTTGAGATGTCTATTGATAAATAAAAAATATGTAAAAGGAAATTAATTTGATAAAAGAAATATTAGATGAAGTTTTAAATATAGAACAGGCTCTTGCCGGGCTTGGAGACCATCTTTGACCGGAAGGGTATAGAAGAAAAAATAAAAGATTTGGAAAGAAAGTCCGGTGAGGCTGATTTTTGGAATGACGCTCAAGAGGCCCAAAAGGTGTTAAAGACTCTTTCCGATTTAAAAGGACAAATTTCTCCCATAACAGATCTTGAAAAAGAAATAGAAGATATTAAGATTATGTGTGAATTGGTGGAAGACGAGGAAAGTGAAGAGGTGAGGGACCTTGAAACAGATCTTAAAAAAGTTAAAAAAGCTTTTGAAAAGCTTGAAACCATGTCTTATCTTTCCGGCGAACATGATGCTTGCAGTGCTATTATGGAAATAAACTCAGGGGCCGGTGGCACGGAAGCTTGTGACTGGGCTGATATGCTTCTTAGAATGTATACAAGGTATGCTGAAAGGAGCGGGTATAAAGTTGAAGTTATGAACTTTGTCCCCGGTGACGTGGCGGGGGTTAAAAATATAACAATTCTTATTGAAGGTAAAAACGCCTATGGATACTTGCGACGAGAGGCGGGAGTTCATAGGCTTGTCCGAATATCTCCCTTTGATTCCAATAAGAGAAGACATACTTCCTTTGCGGCTGTGGATGTAATTCCGGACCTTGACGATAGTGTTCATGTGGATATAAATCCCGATGAAATAAGAATAGACACCTACAGATCTTCCGGGGCAGGCGGTCAACATGTTAACAAAACCGACTCAGCCATAAGAATCACTCACATTCCCACAGGTATAGTGGTCACATGTCAAAACGAGAGAAGTCAGCATAAAAACAAAGATATGGCGATGAAGATTCTTTACTCTCGTTTGTATGAATTGGAGAAGAAAAAGAATGATGAGATGGTTCAGGGCTTGCGAGGAGATAACGGTGCCATAGAGTGGGGAAGTCAGATAAGGAGTTATGTTTTTCAACCCTATACTATGGTAAAAGATCACAGAACCGGTTATGAAGTGGGTGATATTGTTCGTGTAATGAACGGAGAAATAGACGATTTTATAGAAACTGACCTTAAGAAATTACCATAATGAACTTTTTTGATAAAAAACAGTATTAACAATTGAGGTGAGAGATATGAAAAAATATTTGATTTTATTACTGTTAGTATTGACAATACCTGTCTTTTCTATAACCACAACTCCCGATTATCTTTCTACAAAGAATTTGCAAAAGGAGTCAACCTCCGGCGGTAATTTTGTGGCTGATGCCATATCAAACGCTGTAGACTGCGATATAGTATTTGTGGGAACTTGTGATTTAAAAGAGTTAAAATTAAAAAGCACAACACCTACAAACGATGAGGTCTTGGAATTGCTTTCTAAGAAGGGAAGTCAAATAGGGGTTATTACTTTAACGGGAGAGCAACTTGATCAAGTATTAAATAAAGCTATATCCATATATCCGAAAAACAATCCTGCCTTTTTACAAGTTTCAGGTTTAAATTTAACTTTTAATCCTGAAAAGAAAGGGGCAGAAAAGATTCTTAAACTCAAGATTAACGGAAAGGATTTGGAGAAGGATAAATCCTATAAAGTTGCCATGAGCAGTGACTTAGGTGCGGGGGCTTTCGGATATTGGAAAATTTGGGAGCCTAAAGATTTTAAGAAAACTGATATAACTATGGAAAAGGCTATTCTTGACTATTTGGAAAAAGATCCCATTAAAAACTTTTTCTTAAAGAGAATAATGGTTGGTGAATAAGGCATCTGTTGATGCCTTTTTTTTTGACTTTTTTTTATAGATATGGTATAATAAGATAGAATACAAACAGGAGATAAATATGAGATTTATTATATTGATCATATTGTGTTTGATAATGGTTTCTTGTAATGCTCAAACAGAGTTTTCTTTCCCTGAGGGAAATGCCAAAAGAGCGGAATGGATGAGCGGTAAGTATGGAATGATGACTCATTTTCTTCCACAACCAAAAGGTGAAACGGAAGAAGCAAAAATAGAAGATTTCAATAATATTGTTAATGGTTTTGATTTGAAACTATATATGAAACAATTTGATCAGTCCGGGGCTGAGTATTTGATTTTTACTGTCGGTCAAGGTTCAACTTTTTGGAACTCTCCCAATTCTGTTATAGATAAGATAAAGCCCGGTCACTGTTCTAAAAGAGATCTTATGTTAGAGATAGCTAAGGAAGTTAAGAAGAGGAAGAAAGGTTTTATATTTTACATTCCTTGTGATTGCAAGTGGTGTGACGATGGAAGCGGTTATTATTCAACCTGGGCAAAGGTTTGTGAAGAATACTCTAAAAGATTGGGAAAACTTTGTGACGGTTGGTGGGTAGACGGATGTATTCCTATGGAGTTAAACACTCCCGAAGGTGAAAAGCTTGCCAATGCCATGAGAGCCGGTAACCCTAAGTCAGCTCTTGCTTTTTCCGATGCATCTTTTGCCGGTGATTCTATGAAAACAACCATAAAGTGGAACGATTATTTCCCCGGTGAAGTTCATGTGGTGGAAGACGGGTATATAAGACATGATGTTTTGTTCCCCAGCGTAAATCCTTATTTGGATGAGGACGGTCATGTAAGAAACAGAAATGATGCTCCAAAGTTTTTTGTTCCGGAAGAAAAATATATTGACGGTGTATTGCTTCAAGCTCTTATACCAATGGATTTAACTTTTAATCCGGCAGTTTTGACGGAATGGGTGCCTTATCCGGAAAAGGATGTAATAGCCTTGGCACATTCATTTACAGATGTGGGAGGAGCCATTACTTTTAATGTTCCTTTTGAAAATTATACGGGTAAAATTAAAGAGGAATCTCTTAAAAAACTTATAGCTATAGGAAAATCATATAAAGGCGCCAACGCTAAAAAGAAGTATCCTTTGGATCCGGAAGTGCTAAAAAGATCTGTAAAAAAGAAGATAGATAATCCAAATCCTTTAAATGTTGCTTTTGAAAAGCCTAGTCTTCTTTTGAGCCATGATACAACACAGGTTGGTGAACCCAGTGGTCACACAGCTTATGCTTATAAGGGAAATGACGGTTTGTTTGATACTGCGGCGGCTCCCGCCTATATGTGGAATTGGACATATCAGTTGGATCTTGAAGAAATTAAAGAAATCAACAGAATGGAGCTGACTTTTAATGGTTGGTCAACGGATTTTGACATATTTGTGTCCGAAGACGGTGAAAATTGGGCCTTATTTAAACATATTGACAATTTAGAGAATAAAAAAGAATTTAAGTTTGATATGGGCTTTTATTTCCGATATATAAGAGTTAGGAGCAATAAACCTGATGATGCGGGACAGGTAGGCGGTCAAATGTCTGTTGCGGAACTTCAGTTGTTTGAATAGATAAATATTTTTAAAAAGCGGATAAAAAAATCCGTTTTTTTTATTTTTTTGTATTAACTTAAGTTTTAAATTTGACTTTATAAAAAGTATTATGGTATAATATCTTTGTTATTATTTTTTAGAAAAAAACGGAACATTCCCTTTTGTTTTTATGTCTAAAAAGTATAATACAGAAAATTAAAATAAAAAAAGGAGAACTATAATGTTCAAAAAAGGTTTTACATTAATCGAGTTATTGGTTGTTATAGCAATCATTGCTATTTTGGCAGCCATATTGTTCCCTGTGTTCGCACAGGCAAGAGAGAAAGCAAGAGCCGCAAATTGTCTTTCAAATATGAAACAAATAGCTTTGGCTTTCCAGCTATATGCTGATGACTATGACGAAACATACCCAAGACAGGTTGTCACCCCCAGTGTTAACGTTATGAATGATAACCCTCAGGCTATGGTTCAAATTTTGAATCCTTACGTAAAGAACACAAGATTATTTGCCTGCCCATCCGTATCAAAGGAAAATTATAACAATGTTCCTCCTTCAAATATTTTATGGAACGGTATTATATTTGAAGATGCTACAAGTGAAGGAAGAGTGACAGTAGTTAAGACAATGGCAACATTAAACAACTCATCCAATTTGATAGCTTGTATAGAGTCAAATGCTGCCGTAGTATGGGAGAGATCATGTTATTTGGTTAACTGGTATGGTTATTGGGCTAATGACTACAACGGATCATACAGCGGAGTAGGTAACACAGCTAACGGTTGGTATATTTGGGGAACAAAACACAACGGTGGTTGTAACTGTGCATTTATGGATGGTCACGCCAAGTTTAACAAGATTACCAATCTCTCAACGGATATGTTCGGATTTACTCATTCCGACGGTTCTGTCACCAAATACGGAGATAACCCTAACGGTCTTATTATGGACTGCAACTTAAACAACGGTGATAAGTTGATTTATTAAAAAATGAAAAGCACTCGCAAGAGTGCTTTTTTTTTATGTATAATTATTATCAATAATGCTTAAAAATTGTATTTTTTTATAAATTTTGATATAATATTTATGGATATTATGTATATAAAACATATAACATATAAAAATTATTAGAAAGGAAACAGTTTTTTTAAATAAATATAGTAAAATGTTAAAGTCATTGAATATATCTCCTTTTGAGAAGAAAATATGGTTAGCTTCTCCTACAATGCACGGAGAAGAACTGGAATATATGCGAGAAGCTTTTGAAACCAATTGGATGTCAACGGTTGGACCTAATATTGATGCTGTTGAAAAAGAATTCACTAAATATATAGGACGTAAGTATGCTGTGGCACTTTCAAGCGGAACCAGTGCTATTCATTTGGCTATTAAACTTGCCGAAGTAAAGCCCGGAGATAAGGTTTTTTGCTCAGATTTAACATTTGACGCCACCGCAAACCCCATTAAATATGAAGGTGGAGAAGCCGTATTTATTGATACGGAATATGATACTTGGAATATGGACCCTAAAGCTTTGGAAAAAGCTTTTGAAATATATCCTCAGGTTAAGGTTGTTGTTTTAGCTCATCTTTACGGAACACCGGCAAAAATGGACGAGATTAAATCTATATGTAAACAGCATGATGCCATAATTGTGGAAGATGCGGCAGAAAGTCTTGGTGCCAAATATAAAGGTGTTGAAACGGGAAATTTAGGGAAATTTAGTATTATTTCATTTAACGGAAATAAAATCATTACAGGTTCCACCGGTGGTATGTTTTTGACGGATGATTTAAAGGCGGCAAACAAGGTCAGAAAATGGTCTACTCAGGCAAGAGAGGACGCTCCTTGGTATCAACATGAGGAACTTGGTTATAATTACAGAATGAGTAATCTTATTGCCGGGGTTGTCAGAGGTCAGTTTCCATATCTTAAAGAGCATATAGAACAAAAGAAAAACATATATATGAGATATAAAGAAGGTCTAAAGGATCTTCCCATATCTATGAATCCTTATGATGAAGTTAATTCAGAACCTAACTTTTGGCTTTCTTGTTTGATAGTAGATAAAGATTATATGTGCAAGCAAGTGAGGAGTGACAAGGAAGCTTTGTATAAATCAGAGCCCGGAAAGTCCTGTCCCACAGAGATTTTTGAAGTTTTAAAGGAATACAATGCGGAAAGTAGGCCTATTTGGAAGCCTATGCATTTGCAACCTTTCTATAGAATGAATCCTTTCATTACAAGAGCAGGTAACGGAAGAGCCAACACAAATGCTTATATAGCCGGTGAAACCGAAGATAATGGTTTGGATATCTATCACAGAGGATTATGTCTTCCTTCGGATAATAAAATGACTCCAAAAGACCAAGATATTATTATTGAATTAATTAAGAATTGTTTTGTGTAGAAGAGAATTTGCAGTTTGCTAATTTTAGTTTAAGGATGGTAAGTTTGATAACTTAGGAGCGTCTAAAAAAAATGAATTCAATTCCTCCGTCAGTTTCCGATGAAACTGCTACCCCCCAAGCCGATGGCTTAGGAGGACAGGAAATTACGGATAAAAAAGTTACACTTAAGGAGGCAGGGTTAAAACCACATAAGTCTAAAGGTATTTATGAGTTTATGTTCAAACGACCTATAGATATACTGCTTTCTTTATTAATAATAATTATTATTTTTTGGGTATACATATTACTTGCTATTTTAATCAAAATAAAATTAGGAAGTCCCGTTATATTTAAGCAACCTCGTCCGGGAAAGAATGAAAAAATATTCAATCTCTACAAATTCCGAACCATGACCAACGAAAAGGATGAAAATGGGGAACTGCTCCCTGACGAACAAAGGTTAACATCTTTCGGGAAATGGTTAAGAAAGACAAGTTTAGATGAGATACCCGAGTTTTTTAATATCTTATTTGGATCTATGTCTTTGGTAGGTCCCAGACCTTTGCTTACAAAGTATTTGCCTCTTTACAGTGAAGAACAGAGAAGAAGGCATGAAGTTCGTCCGGGCCTTTCCGGATATGCACAGGTTAACGGAAGAAATGCTATCAGTTGGTCTGACAGATTTAAATTGGATGTAGAATATGTGGATAATATAACTTTTATAGGTGATTTCAAAATAGTAAGAGATACCTTTAAAAAAGCTATATTTAAGCACGATAATATTTCAAGTGAAACTTCCGTCACTATGGAAGATTTTACCGGAGATAATTAGATAGGATTGTTATGCTATTTGATTTTAATTCATATTCAAATAATGTTTTTGCCATAGATGATAATAATGTTTCCTATTCATACAAAGATTTATGGGAATATGGCAGTGAATTAAATAACAATTTTGAAACCCTCCGAAACTTGTGTTTTATTTTGTGCACCAATACCCCCGGATGTCTCTTGGGATACACAAGTTTTTTGAATTACGGAAACGTTCCCATTATGGCAGATGATAATCTTAATGAAGATTTATTATTTGCTCTGATTGATAATTATAAACCCGGTTATTTGTGGGTTCCCACAGAAAAAGAGAGTAAGTTTGAAGGTTATGTTAAAAAATATTCTAAATGGGATTATTCTCTTTTAAAAAGAATAGATTTTAAGCATGTTGAATTATTCAGTGATTTGGCATTACTTTTAACTACTTCCGGGTCCACGGGAAGCCCAAAACTGGTTAGACTTTCATATAAAAACATAGAAGCCAATACCAAATCTATTATAGAGTATTTGAATATCAATAGCAGTGATAGGCCCATAACCTCCCTGCCTTGTCATTACAGTTATGGTTTATCTGTTATAAATACCCATCTTGTCTCCGGGGGAACCTTAATTTTAACCAAATATTCTGTAATGCAGAGAGAATTTTGGAAGAGAGTCAAGGAAGAGGGTGTTACAAGTATTGCCGGTGTGCCTTTTATCTACGAGATGCTGGACAGATTGAGATTTTTCCGTATGGATTTGCCCTCTCTTACAACCATGACTCAAGCCGGAGGCAAATTATCTCTAAAATTACATGAAAAATTCGGACAGTTTGCCAAAGAGAGCGGGAAAAAGTTTATCGTAATGTATGGTCAAACGGAAGCAACAGCTCGTATGGCATATTTGCCCCCTGAGAAATGTTTAGATAAAATAGGTTCTATGGGTGTGCCTATTCCCGGCGGAAAGTTTTCTGTTATAGATGTTGATGATAATGAGATAACCACACCTGAAACAGTAGGCGAATTGTTGTATAAAGGTGATAATGTAAGCCTTGGTTATGCAGAGTGCCTTGAGGATTTGCAGAAAGAAGATGAGAGGTGCGGTGTCCTTCGCACAGGAGATATGGCTAAGTTTGATTCTGAAGGCTATTACTATATAGTGGGACGAAAAAAGAGATTTTTGAAAATATTCGGTTCCCGAGTAAACCTTGACGAAACGGAAAGGCTTATAGCTCAAGACTTCAAGGATTTAAACTGTGTCTGTGGTGGTGTGGATGATAAAATGTTCGTTTTCATTACAGATGAAAGTAAGAAAGGGGAGATAAAGAAATATCTTTCTGAAAAGCTCACATTTCATCCTTCAGCATTTAATGTTGTGGTAATTGATAAGATTCCCAGAAACTCTTCCGGGAAAATATTATACAGTGAGCTTAGTAAATATTATAAATAAGTGACTTTAAATCACAAATCTTGTGATTTGGAAAAATAAGGGAGAGGAATGAAAGTATTAATTCTTGCAAATAATTCGGGTGGACTATATAGGTTCAGAAAGGAATTGCTAAAAGAATTAATTAATCCCAATTCCTTTTTGACCGGCAATACAATTCAAAAGTCTGATGTTTATGTGTCTGTCCCTTGTGTTGAATTTGTGGATGAGTTAAAAGAATTAGGTGTTCACTTAATCGATACATTTATAGATACTCGGGGTTTGAATCCCATAAATGATTTTAAACTTTTGCTAACATACAAAAAAATAATTAAATCCGTCAAACCTAACATTGTATTGACTTATACCATAAAGCCGAACATATATGGCGGTGCTTTGTGTAAGTTTTTAAAAATCCCATATATTGTAAATATAACAGGTCTGGGCACCGCTATAGAAAACACAGGTATAGTCAGTAAAGTTTTATTAAAGTTGTATAAATTTTCTCTCTCCTCCGCAAAATGTGTTTTCTTTCAAAACCAAAAGAACAAGGGCTTTTTTGAAGAGAGAGGTCTTATTAAGTCAAAGGTAGATATTCTTCCCGGCTCCGGTGTAAATGTGGAAGATTATTCCTTTGCGGAATACCCGGAGGCTCAAGATAAAGTTTCTTTCCTTTTTATAGGCAGAATAATGAAAGATAAGGGGATAGAAGAATTTCTTGAGTGTGCTAAGTTTATAAAAGAGAAATATCCCAATACGGAATTTTCTTTAATCGGTGAGTTTTACGAAAAGGAATATGAGCCTTTGATCAGTGAACTTTCCGAGAAAGGTGTGATCAGTTATTACGGAATGCAAAAGACAAGTAAGGATTTTATAAGGTCACACCATGCTATAATATTGCCCACCTATCATGAGGGCTTGTCAAATGTGCTTCTTGAGAGTGCGGCTATGGGCAGACCTGTAATAGCTTCCGATATACCGGGCTGTCGTGAAGTCTTTGACAGCGGTGTCACAGGTATAGGTTTTGAGCCTAAGAGTGGGCAGGCTCTTATTGACGCAACATTAAAGTTCTTGTCTCTCTCTTATGATGAAAGAAAAGAAATGGGCAGAAAGGCAAGAGAGAAAATAGAAAAAGAATTTGACAGAAAAATTGTTATAAATAAATATATAGATATAATAAAATGAAATCCATAAAAGTTTTAGTGCTTTTAAATGAGCCTTGGAATGACAAAATAACTCCAAACAATAATATGACCAATTGGTTTACGGGAATGAAAAATGTGGAGTTCGTCACCATATCCGGCTCTTCTATATTGCCAAGTAATAATTTGTGTAAAGATTATTTCTTAATAGGTGAAAATGATATTATAAAGAGTTGGTATTCAAGGAAAAAAGCCGGCAGAATATATAAACTTGAAAAAGATAATATTGATTCTGAACCTCAAGAGATAGAGATCAGTTATAACAATGATATAAAAAAGAAATATGCCTGTGATTTTGTCAGATTGGTTCGAGATATAATCTGGAAATTTGGTCGCATTGATACCGACTTGTTAAAAAAGTTTTTATCAGAAACTAATCCGGAGGTTATTTTTTCTATCAGATATGGCAGAATAAAAATGACCAGACTTGAGGGTTTGGTTCAAAAACTTTCAAACAAGCCTTTGGTGGTTTATAGTGGGGATGACGATTATTCCTTAGGTCAAAAGTCCGGTGACCCTTTCTTTTGGATAAGGAGATATTGGCAAAGGCATAATTTAAAAAAAGTTATTCCTTTATATAAGATTTTTTATTCTCAATCTGTAAAGCAAATGGAAGAAATTGAGCATGATTTTCATACAAAAACCAAGTTTCTTGCCAAATGCGGAGATTTTGACGAGAATAAGATCCATAAAACAGTTAACAATCCCATAGAGCTTGTTTATGGCGGAAAACTATACCAAGGAAGATATAAAACTTTAGGTCAGATTGCTAACAGTATAAAGAAAATTAATGAAGAAGCTAATTCTATTCTAATGAGATTAAATATATATACAAGAGATTTAATTACAGAGGAGCAGAATATTTTGCTTAACGACGGGGAGAGTTCCATAATCCACGGGCCCGTTACAGCTTCTCAAATGAAGGACATATTATCAAAAGCGGATATTAACTTACATGTAGAAAGCTTTGACGAAAAACCGCGACTTGCAACCAAATTTTCTTTTTCAACAAAAATTATGGATTGTATGGAGTCCGGATGTGCCATAATGGCTGTTTGTTGGGATAAGCAAGCGGGATATGAGTATCTTAAAGAACATGATGCCGCTATTTGTGCAAGCAATGAAGAAGAAATATATAACAAATTATATGAAATATCAAAGAATCCGGATATCATTCTTCTTTATGCTCAAAAAGCTTATGAATGCGGAATTAAAAATCACAGCAGAAGTGATATTCAAAAACAAATCTATGATGACTTGTTAAAAGTAATCGAAGAATATAAGAATTAAATATGGAAACCTATTTTGTATTTGGAACTTATTTTGCTATATGTATAATGTATATGTATACAAATACCGAAATACTTGCAAACAATAATTTACGATTAAAAAAAATAGTCGTCACTCATTTGGGAGTTTTGATTTTTCTACTGGGTGCATTAAGAAATCAAAATACAGGTTCTGATACTCATAATTATTGTTTGCGATTTATCAATCAAAGCGGTAGTTTGCTTGATATCTTTAATGAAGCTATCAAATATGTTGATAGTGAAAAAGCTTATTATATTTTGGCTGCTATATTCCGTTATTTTACCGATAACCCACAGGTTTGGTTGGCTGTCAGCTGTTTGGTTTTTATAATTCCTTGTGCTATTTTGATTTATAAGCATTCAGATAATCCTGCCATAAGTTATATTTATATTGTGGCACTTTTGATTTATCAGTTTACCTGGCAAGGTTTGAGACAGGAATATGCTATGGCTACCTGTTTGATAGCCACAATGTTTCTAATCAAAAAGAAATGGGTTTGGTTTGTAATTCTGTTTATTCTGGCATTTATGTTCCACAGAACTGCGGTGGTATTTTTGCTGGTTTTGATAGCATTTAGGTTTAAACCTAATGTTTGGGGATTCTTGCTGGTTGTGGGATTTTTCTTCCTGTCATATATTTCTCCTTTCTCTGTAAATTTAATAATCGCAAGAATATTTGGTGATACAGATTTTGCGGGAACGGATAAAGTTTTAGGATATGCGGCGTCTGTTCGATCGGGTTCCTCATATAAGTTATTTGCGGTTTTGTTTGTATTTTATATTATATCATATGCTTGTAAAGATGGTTTAATTAAAAGAAATCCTTTGAACGGATTTTTTATAAATATGTCACTTATAGGTTGTTGTTTTCAAGCCTTGGCTGTAGGTATTCCCGAGTTTTTCAGATTGGCATATTATTTTTCTATTTTTAATATGTTGCTTGTTCCTAATGTATGTGAGTATTTACAAGAGAGAAACAACAGATTACCTATAAGATTAATAACCGTTGCTATGCTTATTGCGGTTTACTTCTTAACCGGTGGTTTTAAATATTGGTTTATGTGGGAACAAGGCCCGTGGATGTAAATAATGCAAAATGCAAAATGCATAATAAATTTTTAGAAATTTATTTCATAAATTTCGTTTTTTAAATGCAGAATGCAAAATGCAAAATAAATGTGGTCTATTTGATTTTAATAATTATTGTTAGAGGGTAATATATAAATGTCAAATTTAGAGAAGTATAACGAAGCGTTTATGGAAGTCTTTCAAATAGGTGAAGACCAATTAACAGATGATTTGAAATATCAGTCTATTGAAACGTGGGATTCTGTAGGACACATGATGTTAATGGCGGCTCTTGAAGAAGCCTTTGATATTATGATGGAAACGGACGATATTTTGGTATTTGAATCCTATCCTAAGGGAAAAGAAATACTTTCAAATAACTACGACGTAGAGTTTTGAGTATAATAGATTACGAAAAATTATTGAGTGAAAACCCATTTGGGTTATCTCAATTAAATAAAGAAACATTTTACCAAAAATCCATAGATGATTTGTCTCTCTTTCACGCAAATCACTGTGAAAAGTATGGTAAATTATCCAAAAACTTAGGACCGGGCGTGGCATTGCCAGTTCGTCTTTTTAAGTTGTATGATTTAATGAGTATCCCAAAGGAAGAAGTCAAAAAAACCATGACCTCTTCCGGAACTACGGGACAAGCTGTATCAAAAATATATCTTGACGGCGAGTCTGCCCAAAGACAGACTAAGGTTTTGACTCACATAGTTCAAGATTTTATAGGTAAGGACCGCCGACCTATGTTGATTCTTGATTCAAGCAAAGTCTTAAAAGACAGAAGAATGTTTTCCGCCCGTGGTGCGGGTATTTTGGGTTTCTCCATATTCGGACGCCACCCTAAATATGTTCTTGACGAAAATATGGAGTTAAATGTGCCACTTTTAGAAGAGTTTTGCGAAAAATATAAAGATGAGCCGGTTTTAATGTTTGGTTTTACCTTTATGATTTGGCAATACTTTGTTCAAAAGTTAAAGGAAAAGGGCTTAAAATTAAATTTAAAAGGAACCCTAATTCACGGTGGCGGTTGGAAAAAGCTGGTTTCTCTTAATATTTCCAATGATAAATTTAAAGAAGAAATTAGAGAATACTCAGGTATTGATACAGTTTTAAACTACTATGGTATGGTGGAGCAGACAGGGTCCATATTTATGGAATGTCCTTGCGGAAGGCTTCACGCTTCTGTTTTTTCCGAGATAGACATTATAGACCCCATTACTATGGAAAAGAAAGACACAGGAAAGGGTCTTATACAGTGCACTTCCATTCTTCCCACTTCTTATCCCGGTCATGTTTTGCTCACAGAGGACGAGGGAGAGATAATAGGCGTTGACGATTGTCCTTGCGGTCGTTTGGGAAAGACTTTTAAAATATATGGCAGAATAAAAGGAGCCGAAATAAGGGGGTGTAGCGATACTTATGAACGACGTTAATTTCCTTATAGGCTCTTATGATATAGATAAAACTCCTTTTGAAATATTTAGTGATGACGCTTGTGATTTATTATATAAAATTGAAAGCACCATCAGAAAAGACAGAGAAGCAAGACTTTACCCTGATGTTATATCCGTAGGTTATTGGTGCAGAAAAGCCAATATTCAAAAGAAAAAAGAAGAGTTTTCTAATGGGGCCTTGCGTATAGGCAGAGGTCTTGCCTTTCACATAACCCCGGGAAATATTCCCGTAAACTTTTTCTTTTCATTTTTGTTTGCACTTCTTGCGGGAAATGCCAACATTGTTCGTGTGCCAAGTAAGGATTTTCCGCAAATTAGGATTTTGCTCCGAATCTTAAAAGAGTGTTTGGCAAAGTTTCCGGAAATAGAAAAGCGAGTGGCTTTTGTTAAATATGACAGAAGTGACGAAATAACCGGTGAGTTTTCTAAAATTGCGGATGTGAGAGTTATTTGGGGTGGTGACAGGACTGTTGCAAGTGTTCGAGAAATGCCTTCCAAACCAAGGTGTATTGATATAGCCTTTGCGGACAGATTTTCTGTATCTGTTATAGATAGCGAAAGTGTTTTAAGCTCTGAGCCTCAAGTTATAGAAAGATTGGTGACAGGTTTCTATAACGATACATATTTAATGGACCAAAATGCTTGTTCTTCTCCAAGGTTGATTTTTTGGACAGGTAACAGTGAAGAGGGAAAAGAGAGATTTTGGCTTTCTCTTTATGAAAAAGCAAAAAAGTCTTATAATCTTCAAGCCTCAGTTGCTGTGGATAAATACACAAGGCTTTGCCAAGATTTAATGGATAGAGATGATATAGCAAAGCAAAAATCCTTTGGTAATCTCTTAAATATTATTTCATTAAAAGGTGCCCCCGAGGATACAAAATCTTGTGAGGGCTTTGGTGGATACTTTTATCAAACAGATATAAATGATTTTAGTGAAATTTCAAAGGTTTGCGATGAAAGACTTCAAACCATAACTTATTTTGGAATAGATCCAAAGGAATTGGCACAGGACATTATTAAAAATAATTGTCTCGGTTGTGACAGAATAGTCCCCATAGGACAGGCTATGGACATAGATTTAATGTGGGACGGTTTTGATTTAATCAGAACCATGTCAAGAAAAATTGACATTAGATAGGAGAGAGATATGCTCTTAGAAGGTAAAAATGCTGTTATTACAGGATGTAAGCAAGGAATAGGCTTTAAAACACTCCAAATATTTGCCGCAGAAGGAGCAAATATTTGGGCTTTCACGGAAGAGCTGACAGATGAATTAAATGCCAAAATAAAAGAATTACAAGATAAGTATAATATTTGGATAAAACCTCTTGTTTGTGATTATATGGATGAAGAATCCATAAAGGTTGCTTTGAAATCTGTAATGAGTGATAAACAACCTGTGGATTGTTTGGTAAACGTTGCGGGTATTACTCACAATGCTCTTTTCCATATGACAAGTATGGAGGATTTTAAGAGAGTATTTCAAATAGATTTTCTTGCTCAAATGCAAGTGACACAATTTATCACAAAATTGATGCTCCGAAACAAACAAGGTAGTGTCATATTTGTGGCAAGTGATGCAGGTGTAATAGGTAATGCGGGACAAGTTGCTTATGCCGCAGCAAAGGGTGCCTTAATCTCTGCCATGAGGACCATCTCCTCTGAATTGGGCAGTAGAGGTATAAGAGCAAATGCCATTGCTCCCGGGGTTATAGATACTGCTATGACTCAAGCTTTGACAGAAGAACAGAGAGATAAAATAATGCTTACCGCCGATATAAAGAGATTGGGAACCCCTGAAGAAGTGGGTAAACTTTTGGCTTTTCTTGCCTCTGATTATTCTTCATACATTACAGGTCAAGTCATTAGAATAAACGGTGGAATAAAATAGTTAAATCTGTCCCCCTAAACTCGAAGAGTTTGGGGGGTGGCAAGCCGAAGGCTTGACGGGGGGATGGAATGACGAGGCTCTTAGAAAATAAAAATGCTGTTATTACAGGATGCAACAGAGGTATCGGTTTTGCAACCTTGAAGCTTTTTGCGGAAAAGGGTTGTAATGTATGGGCTTGTGTTAGATGTGAAAACAAGGAATTTGAAAAAAAAGCAGAAACCATTGCCAAAGAAAATAATGTGTGGATAAAGCCTGTTTATTTTGATCTTGGAAACAGTGAAGAAATTAAAGCCGGAATTAAACAAATAAGAGAGAATAAAGAAAAAATAGACATCCTTGTGAACAATGCGGGAATAGAGCAACAAGGGGGATTTTTTCAAATGACACCTATGGCTGTTTTTGAAAAGATTTTTAAAATAAATGTTTTTGCACAAATAGAATTCTCTCAATATATAACCAAATTAATGATGAGAAATAAAGCCGGAAGTGTTATTAATCTCTCTTCTTGTGCGGGAATAGATATGACCGGTGGATATATGGCTTATTCCGCCTCAAAGGCTGCCATAATCTCCGTCACAAAAACTATGGCAAGCGAGCTTATCAATTATGGTATAAGAGTTAATGCCATAGCTCCCGGAATAGTAGAAACGCAGATGAGCAGAGGATTGACTGACGAGGCAAGAGAGAATACCAAGAATTCTTCCTTAATGAACAGAATAGGGGAGCCGGAAGAAATAGCTGAGGCTATAGCATTTTTAGCTTCAGATGCTTCTTCATATATGACCGGGCAGGTTTTGAGAGTAGACGGTGGTATGTAATGAATAATAATTTTCTTGTGGATGAAAATAAAATAACAGAATTGAAATTAACTGCCAAAAATATGCGTCTTAATATGCTGGATATGATGAAAAACGCAGGAGCTAACGGTGCTCATATTGGTGGAGCATATTCAGCTTGTGAAGTTTTGGCATGTTTATATAAAGGTTTGTTAAATATCAATCCCGCAAGTCCTCTTGATCCAAACAGAGACAGGTTTATTTTGAGTAAAGGTCATGTGGCTCTTGCTTTATATTCTGCCTTATATGAAGCAGGATTTATAACTAAAGAAGAATTGTTCTCTTTTGAAGAAAATGAAAGTCATTTCGGAACTCATTGTTCTAAATATGTGGAAAAGGGCATAGAGCTTTCCAGCGGAAGTCTTGGTTTGGGTTTGTCTTATGGTTGTGGCTGTGCCTACATGGCTAAACTTAATAAACAGAATTATGATACTGTCGTTCTTGTGGGGGACGGTGAATGTAATGAAGGTTCTGTTTGGGAAGCTGTTCAGTCCTGTGCAAAGTTTAAATTGGATAATCTTATTTTGGTAATTGATATCAATAAACAGTGTTTAGACGGGTTTACGGAAAATGTAATGTCTATATATGATTTTGATACCATATTTAAGGGTTTTGGCTGGAATGTTAAGTCCATAAACGGAAATAATGTCAAGGAAGTTTGCGAAGCTTTCACAACCACCCCAAGAAATAATAAACCTACTGTCCTTCTATCCCACACACTAAAAGGCTTTGGTCTTTCATTGACTGAAAATAAAACAGGTTGGCACCACGCATCTCTAACCCAAGAACAATATGATCAAGCTAAAGCTGAATTGGAGGCCAAATAATGGAATATAATGCAAGAAATGCCATGGAATGGTCTCGTTTAAGTTCAAGAAAGGTTTTGGGCAGTGTCTTTTGTCAGTTGGCACAAGAGAAAGATTTTATTGTTATGGTGGCGGATGTGGCTTCCTCTACCTCCTTAGGTGATTTTGTTTCCCAATATCCCGAAAGATTTATCAATGTAGGGATTGCCGAAACCAATATGGTTGCTATGGCAACAGGTATTGCAGAGACAGGAAAAAATGTTTTTGTAATGACCTTTGCTCCTTTTGCTTCCATGAGATGCTTTGAGGCTGTAAGGACATACGTGGGATATATGAATGCCAATGTTAAAATAATAGGTCTTGCCTCAGGTTTAAGCATGGGGGTTGGAGGTAATACCCATTTCGGACTTGAAGATGTTTCTTTAATGAGAACCATTCCCGGTATGACTGTGGTATCTCCCGCTGATTGCACGGAAACTGTTAAAACCATAGAAAAAGCTATGGACTTTAGGGGTCCTATGTATATTAGGCTTACGGGTGTTAACGGAAACCCAATTGTATACAAAGATGATTATGATTTTGCTATTGGAAAAGGGAACATTTTACGAGAAGGGGAGCGGACTCTCATAATTGCTTGCGGAATGTGTGTAAACGAGTGTAATCGTGCCGCAAAAGTTCTCTCAAAAGAGGGTATCACTCCTACTGTTGTTGATATGCATACAATAAAGCCTCTCGATGAGGAGTTGTTACACAGTCTTCTAAAAACTCACCAAAATGTGGTGGTGGCAGAAGAGCATACCCTTATAGGTGGATTAGGCTCAGCAATAAGTGAGTTTATTACAAAGAATAATTATAAGAACAATCTAAAGTGTATTGGTTTGCCGGACAAATTTGGTCCTGTGGCAAATTACGGCTATCTGCAAGAATATTATGGATTAAACGCCAAAAGCATAGCAGTTACCGTTTCAAATTTTGTAAAGGAGAATCAATAATGAAATTATTAATTTATGGTGCAGGTGGTTTGGGACGAGAATATTGCGACATTGCTACTCGTATCAACAATATAGAAAGCAAATGGACAGAGATTGCCTTTATTGATGATAATAAGCAAGAAAATGAATATTATAACCATCCGGTTTATACTTTTGATGAGATTTCTTCTTTTGACAGAAAAGATACTGAGTTTGTAGTAGGTGTGGGAAACCCTGCCACAAGAGAATTGCTCTTTAATAAAATGAAAGAGGGTGGATTTACCGGGGCTGTTTTGTTGGACCCTCAGGCTTCCATTTCTCCCAGTGCTACATTTAAAGAAGGTGCTGTGGTTTCCGCTTTTGTTTTAATTTCCTCCTTGTCAACTTTGTGTGAAAACTCTTTGGTTCTTCCCGGTGCTGTAATAGGACACGATGTGACTGTGGGAAAACATTCCTTCGTTTGTTGTAATTGTTCTATTGGTGGAAATGTTAAAATCGGAGAGCGAGTATTCTTTGCTGAAAACGTTCCTTGTAAAGAAGGTTTGACCATAGGGGACGACAGTGTTATGTCTTTGGGCGCTGTTATTTTAAGAGATGTGCCTGAAAGTGTTATTATGTTTGGTAACCCTGCTCGTGCCATGAGAAATAACGACGAGAAAAAGGTGTTTTAAGTGGATAATCCTTTAATTTCTGTTATAGTTCCTGTCTATAATGTGGAAAAATATCTCCCAAAGTGTATTGACAGTATTATAAATCAAACCTATAAGAATTTGGAAATAATACTTGTGGACGATGGCAGTCCGGATAACTCTCCGAAGATTTGTGATGAGTATGCCCAAAAGGATAACAGAATAAAAGTTATTCATAAGAAAAACGGTGGCAGAGCTGACGCAAGGAATGTTGCCATTGATGTTGCTGAGGGTGATTATATAGGTTTTGTAGACAGTGACGACTATATAGCAGATAATTTTTATGAGTTGTTATTGAAAGCAGTTTTAGATAACAATGCAGATATAAGTATATGTTCTTCAAAATGTGTGGACGAAGAAGATAAGGAAGTGGAATCTATATTCCATTTTGATGTCAAGGACGAAGTTTTAGACAAAAAAGAAGCTTTGGGAAAACTTGTTCAAGGCAATTTATCTTTTGTCACTCTTGTCACCAAATTATATCATAAAAAGCTTTTTAATAATGTGAGATATCCTTTGGGAGTTCACCACGAAGACGAATATTTTGCTCATCATATTATAGGGGAAGCGGATAGAGTTGCTTGTATTAGTGATGAAATATATTATTATCTCGTCACAAGAAATGACAGTTTTATGCACGAAGTCAATCCGGACAAAACCATAGACAGTTTGTATGCAGCTTTTGACAGATATAAATGTGTAAAGTCTTTAAAATATGATGATTTGGCAAATATACAGTTAAATCAAGTATACGGAAAATTAATTTTGTGTATAAAACAATTGGATCTTAAAAAATATAAGAAAGAAATAAAAAAATATGTTAATATAGTTTTTAAATTATATTTCCCAAAGAAAGAAGCTTTTAAGATTTTGGGAATTTATTTTAAAAAGGTATTAAAAGTGTAAAAGATATGAAAATTAAAGCTCTGGTAGCTGTCCGAAGCGGTTCAATAAGAGTTGAAAATAAGAATTTGCGTCCTTTTTGTAACTCAAATTTAATAAAAGTAAAGTTAGAGCAGTTAAAAAGAATTCCAGAACTTGACGGAATAGTTTTAAATTCAAATGATGAAACTATGCTTGCAATAGGTAAAGAAATGGGAGTAGAAACCGTAAAAAGAGACCCTTACTATGCTTCTAATTCTGTTGTGATGAGTGATGTTTATGTAAATATGGCAGAAAATATAGATACAGATATTATTGTTTATGCCAATGTGACCAATCCTATTTTGCAAGATGAAACATTAAGTGCTGCCATTAATTTTTATAAAGAACATTGTGGAGAATACGATTCCGTAAATTCTGCTCATCCCATTAAAGAGTTTCTGTGGCTTGACGGCAAGCCTATCAATTACGATCCCTTAAATCAACCTCGAAGTCAGGATTTACCTAATATTATGTGTATAAATTTTGCATTTAGTATTTTACCGAAGGAATTAATGATAAGCGGCAGAAATGTAGTTGGCAGAAAGCCTTATTTGTATCCCATAGACTGTTTTGAAGCAACAGATATAGATAATATGTTAGATTTCGAAATAGCCGAATTTTTGTATAAAGAGTATGTTATGCAAGGAAAAAGTTTGAAATAGATATTTCATAGTTAGGAGTGAATATGTTTAGAACATTTACTTTAAGTGAAGTTCATGATATTGCACTTGATCTTTTAAAGAATGTAGATAAAATATTAAGAGAAGAAAAGATTTGGTATTCTTTAACTTACGGATCCGTCTTAGGAGCTATAAGACATAATGGCTTTGTTCCCTGGGATGGGGATGTGGACATGTATGTCTATTATAAGGATTTAGATAGAGTAGTTGCTGTCTTAAGGGAAAAGTTGCCGGAAAAATATTATATTGATTATTTTGATATAAACAGTAAATATTCACATTTCTTTCCGAGGATAAGTTTAACCGGATATGACAGCAAGAATTTTCATATAGATCTTTTTTACTTGGTTGGTTTGCCTAATGATAAAAAGGAACAAGTAAAATTTTTCAAGCAAACTCAGTTTTATATTAATCTTCTTAATGCCAAAAAGAGAGATTATAATACCAAATATTTACAAAATATATATTCCAAATTTTATAAAAGGGCTATCTTTAAATTCTTCTTAAAACATTTTATGCCGGAAGAAAAAATAAAGGCAAAATATAAAGAATTATGTCTTAAGTATCCTATAGAAGATGCCAAATATGTGAATTTCCCCATAGAGCCTGATTTTAGAAAAAGTATTATTGATAAATCATACTTTGAGAATGAAAGAATTTGTGATTTTGAGGATATTACTTTATCCATTCCGGAAAAATCAGAAGAGTTTATGACATTCCACTATGGAGATTATAAACAATATCCAAACTTAAAAGGAAGAAATTTAGGGTTTAATTCAATAGTTGAAGGTTCTCCCTTAGACAGAAAAAGAGTATTGTTTACTTATAATGAAGAGAAAACCTTTGAAGAGAATGTTTTTGATATAATTAATCTTAAAAATTATGACAATTTAGTTTTTTGTCTTGTGCCAAAAAAGTATAAACCTTTTATTCAACAATTAAGATGTGTGGATGATGTTATTGAAAAAGATAGGTATTCACAAGAAGAATTGTTTAGAATATATGAAATAGAAAATCCGGAAATTGGTTCCGAGGGAGGAAATTAAAGATTTCCAAATCACAAAAGCTTGGGTTGTTGGCAAGACTTATTAGGCTTCTATCGTAAAATTCGCATACTTACAAATTTTACTCCTGACCACCCACCGGCTTCGCCGGTCCCCCCTCCTTGAAAGGAATTTGCGGTTGCAAATTCAGTTCAAAGAGGGTGAATCTAACGACTTTACGTAGCACTAAATCCCAAAAAGTCTTGCTACGCTACGACTTTTCGGGTTGAATTGCGGCAATCTCGGGGTCCCCAAAAAGTTGAGCGAATAGCGAAAACTTTTAGGGGTGAGAAATAAGCATCGCTTTTTTGTAAAAACGACAACAACTTGTCGTTTTTAGCAAGAGCCGGAAAATCTATGATTTTTCGGTGCCCGACGGCAAAAATCTTTATCACTAAAGATTTTTGACTAGACCTTTGGTGGGGGGGAGAAGTAAGTTCAAAGAGGGTGAAAGTAATAACTTGGTTTTTGTGTGAAAAGTTTTTGTCATGATGAAAGATAATTTAGTCAGTATAATAGTTCCTGTTTATAATTCGGAAAAGTGGATTGATAGATGTGTTGACAGTATTCTTGCTCAAACATATACAAATTGGCAATTGATTTTAATTGATGACGGATCCACGGATAACACACCCGCCATTTTAGATGAGTTCAAGGAAAAAGATGACAGAATAGTTGTTTTTCATATAAAAAACGGTGGAGTTGCCAATGCAAGAAATGTAGGACTTTCCGCAGCAACGGGAGAGTTTATTACCTTTTGTGACAGCGATGACTGTTATGAGCCGGATTATTTTGAAATCTTGATTAATATGCATAAAGAGACGGGAGCAGAGCTTGTAGTTTCATCTTTTTTTATTGATTTTCCAACAAAAACAAAAATTAAGGAAGCTCTCGTTTTAGGTTTGTTTAAAGATAATGATATATCTAATGTCATTTTGAATTTTTTTGATACCTATTTTCAAGCTCTGTGGAATAAGCTATTTCTAACCAAAGTTATAAAGGATAACAAAATAGATTTTCCTCTTCATTTTTCTATATGTGAAGATAGCTGCTTTATTTTGGATTATATATCTTGTATTAATTCTGTTTTTTGCGGTGATAAGCCTATTTATCACTATGTTCAAAACAACTCCTCTTCTTTGACAAAAAGATATAACAAAGAAGCCGTGGATGCGGATAGAGTGGTTATAAAAAAACTTAACGCCTTGGCAGATAAATATTCTTGCAACAGTGATGATTTCAAAACCATATGTGAGAATCATTTTAACAAAACTATGTGTAAACAAGTTTTTTCTTGTCTTATTTCCAATGAGTCAAAGGCAGAAAAAAGAAAGGTTTTTAAAATCTTTAGGTCAAATGAGAGTGCAGTTTCTTTTGCCAAAAAGTCTAAAAGGTTTTCATATAGAATAATTGCTAACTGTCCTTTTTTAATAAATGATATATATTTTTCATTATATAAAACGAAGAAATGAGAATATTACAGATTAATCCCATTGTGGGCCATTCCAGCACGGGAAGGGCTGTTTCCGAATTAGACAGATATTTTAGACAGCAAGGTCATGAGTCTTTCGTTGCGGCAATGTCAGGGTATGGGGTAGATAATATATATTTTATAGGTTCTTCCTTTGACAGAAAGGTTCACGCCTCTCTTTCAAGAATTACAGGTCTTGAAGCCCATTTTTCAACCGGTGCCACAAAAAAACTTATTAAATATATTGAGAATATAAAGCCGGATGTTATAAGGCTTGGCATAGCCCATTCCAATTATATTAATATCTTTATGCTTCTTGACTATATTGCCAAAAAGGATATTCCCACTTGCCTGGTTCTCAATGACTGTTGGTATTTTACAGGAAAATGTATGCACTTTACCACAAATAAATGCTATAAGTGGAAAGAGAGTTGTCAAGGTTGTAAGTATTATCCCAAGTTTTCTTTGAATAATAAACAAGACGATTTTAACAAAAACAGCGTCACAAAAGTTTTACCCACCTTGTTTTTTAACAATTCTCAGTATATGTTAAAAAAGAAGAAAGAATATTTTGAGAGAGTTCCTCGTTTGGGGGTTGTGGGAGTTTCAGATTGGCTTACAAGGACTGCAAAGGAGTCTATCCTAAAGAGTGCCAAAATAATAAAAAGAATTTATAACTGGATAGACTTAAAAGAGTTTTATCCCCGGGAAAACAGAGAAGAAATAAAAGAAAAGTATAATTTAAAAGGTAAATATATAATCCTTGGGGTTGCCTCTGTTTGGATTGAAAGCAAAGGATTATCTTCTTGGCTTAAACTTGCGGAAGAGATAGATGAAGATTCTCGAGTCGTTTTGGTGGGAACCTTAGAGGGACAGAATTTCCCTGAGAGATTTGTTCACATTAATCAAACTCGGGATGTTCAAGAGCTGGCGGAAATATATTCTATGGCTGATGTTTTTATGACTTTTTCCATGGAAGAGACTTTTGGAAAAGCTTCTGCTGAGGCTCTTGCTTGCGGAACACCTGTAATCTGTTATAATTCCACTGCCAACCCTGAGCTTGTGGGAGAGGGTTGTGGAAAGGTAGTCCCAGTTGGTGATTTTAATTCCATACTCTCAGCATTAAATGAAATAAAACAAAAGCCTAAATCTTTTTATAGTGATTATTGTATCAATTACGCTCAAAACAATTTTAAATTTGAGAATAGTGCCGAAGAATATTTAAAAATATTTAAAGAATTAACAGAGACAGATAATGAAAAAAATTAAATTTATAACTTATTACAGTGATTTTAATAATCCTATAAACAGAACAAATACGGCACCGGCAACGGAAGTGTCTAAGTTTATAGTTGAGTTATTAAATGAATGTGGTTATGGAGTAGATATAATTGCACCAAATATTATTAAAGAAAGAGATAACAGCAAATTATATAAAACACAGAAATATAATTTAGATGAAAATAACACCATTATCTATCCTTGGGGATTTGGATTAAAGAAAAAACTCGGAAAAATAAATGCTATTATTTCAATGATATGGTTATTCTTTTATGTCTTATTTAGAGTAAAAAATAACGAACTTTGTTTTGTTTATCATTCATATTTGATTATTCCCGTAATAAAGGCTTTGGTTAAAATTAAAAAAATCAAATTGTTTATGTGGGTTGGCGAATTATATACAAACTATAATAAGTATAATAATAAGAAATTCACCTTGGAATATGAAAAACAATATTTATCAAAAGTTGATTCTTTCATATTTTCATCTTATGCAATAGAAAAGGTTGTAAATGTTAATAAAGCTCCTTATTTGGTGTTTCCCGGGACATTGCATTACGAAGAATTTGAACCGAGCAACTTTGGGGACGGTAAAATTCATATAGTTTACGCAGGTAATTTAAACAAGAACAAAGGTGCTTGGGAAACTGTGGATTGTGCGGAATTTTTGGATGAAAATTATCATATACATATTTTAGGACATGATTCAAAAGCTGTTGTTGACCCTTTGAAGAAATATATAGAAGAGGTTAACAAAAAAAGTAAGGCTTCGGTTACTTATGACGGATTTAAGTCCGGAGAAGAATTCTATTCTTTTTTGCAAAAATGTCAAGTTGGTTCCGCTTTTCAAAACCAATCAAAAGAATATAATTATGCATCCTTTCCTTCTAAGGTTCAGTTATATATGGGAAATGGTTTGAGAGTTATATCTCCGAGAATTAAGGTTATTGAAGATTCAGATTACGGAAAATACATATACTTCACAGATACCCAATCACCGGAAGAATTTGCCAATATAATAAAAAATATGGACTGGGATGATGGATATAATGGTGTGGAAATAATAAAACAGTTCCACGAAAGAGCCAAAAACGAATTATATTCTGTCTTAAAAGACTGCTTCAAATTATAAGATATCTTATTGGTGCTATAATGTATTCAGATAAAACTATCAAAAGAGAAAGTAAATTTATCTATCCATATCTCTTTGTCCAAAAAATCAGAAAAACTGTGGCAAAAAAGTATAGAAGTGATATTGTGGCTAAGTTCAAAAAGGAACTTGAGCCTGTCACTTTTACCATTTTCAGTAATAACTGTATTGCCGGGTATTTATATCATGATGCGGGAAAACAATTTACCTCTCCAACCATAAACCTTTCCTTTGACGGTGAATGTTTTATTAAATTCTTGGAGAATCCCAAGCATTATATAGATTATCCCATGAAATTTATTGAATATAAAGACTATCATTTTCCTATAGCCATAATTGATGATATTGAAGTTCATTTTGTTCATTACAAAACCCCGGAGCAGTGTATTGAAAAGTGGAAAACCAGATTTGGAAGAGTTATTTGGGATAATATATTCATAATTGCTACCAATGTGGATGGGTTATACGATCCCAAACTAATGGAAAGATTTGATAAATTACCTTACAAAAACAAAATAATGTTTGTTTCAAAAGAGTATCCGGAGTATGATTGGGCTATTCCCACAAAAGAATTTATGGGACGATTTCAAGTTTGTCCTATGCCCGGATTTGCTAATATGAAAGGTCAAAGGTATTACGAAACCAATTTTGACATTGCCAAATGGATTAGAGAAAACTCTAATGAGAAATATATAAATGATCAATTTAAAGAATAAGTTGGGATCAAGGAGAAATAATGAAATTAAAAGCACTTGTGACAGCTGAGTTAATTAAAGAAGAAATAGAGAAATTAAATTCACAAATTGATTTTGATTATATAGGCTATGGTGTAGACCATATTGTTATTCCTCAAGAGGAGTTAAAAGAGAGAATAAAAGATTATGATATATTAATATGTGAATATGATACACTCGACAGAAATGTTCTTTCAAATGCCAAAAAACTTAAACTTATTATATGTTGCAGAGGCGGAGTAGATTCTGTAATTGATTTAAATTATTGTAAAGAGGTGGGAATTTGTGTTGCCAACAATAAAGGCAGAAATGCTTATTCCGTTGCTGAAATGGTAATTGCTTTTATGGTAAATATGACAAGAAATATTACCATAACTAATTCTTTGATACACAACAGAGTGATTACAAGCAAAGTATCTACAATGCCAAAAGAATATAATGATACTGTATGGGGAATTGATGATAACAGCCCCTTTATTCAATACAGAGGAAAGAATTTAAGATATTTAACCCTTGGGCTCTGTGGATTTGGTTATGTGGGCCTTGAAGTATACAAGTTGGCAAGTTCATTTGGTATGAATATAATTACATACGACCCATATTTTAACTCCCATAATACCAATGTTTCCTTTGTTTCTTTTGAAGAATTGATTGAAAGGTCTGATATTGTTTCCGTTCACTGCCCTGTGACGAAGAGTAATAAGGGTATGTTTAACAGAGATGTTTTTAATAAAATGAAAAAAGGTTCTTATTTCATAAACACATCTCGTGGAGAACTTGTAAACGAAGGAGATTTAATAGAAGCATTAAAATCAGGTCAAATTGCCCAAGCAGCTTTGGATGTTTTTGATGAGGAGCCTATTGGCGATGATTCACCCTTGCTTGAGTGTGATAATCTTATAATGACTCCCCATATATGCGGATCATCTATGGACGTTCAGATACATGGCACACAACTAACAATTGAGACCTTAAATTATTTTCTTTCAGGTAAAAAACCGGTTTATGCTGTTGTATGGAGTGATAAATGAATGTTGGTATAATATTGGCAGGTGGCATAGGAAACAGATTTAAAGGCTCTCTTCCAAAACAATACTGCTTACTAAAAGGAAAAGAGCTAATATATTATTCAATAGATGCCTTTAAAGAAGCAAAACTTATTGACGAAATAGTTATAGTATTAAACGACAGTGAATATGAATCAAACAAAGAAACAGGGAAATATGATGCTCATACAGTTATCTGTGGTAAAAGCAGAAATCACTCCCTTTATAATGCTTTGTGCTATATAAACGAACATTTTCCGGACTGTGAAAAAGTAATAGAGAATAATGCGGCCTGTCCTATGATTAAATCTTCTCTTATAGATGAGTATATGTCACTCCTTGACGAATATGATTGTGTTCAAACTACCTATAAGATTACGGATGCTTTGGGTTCCGATATTTATAAAAATGTTAAAAGAGAAGATTATTATTTGATCCAGAGTCCCGATGCTTATAGATTTAAATTGCTTTTTGATAATTATGATCCGGACAGTAAAACCATTCATCCCGCTATGCAACTTCCGGAAGAAAGCAAAGTGTATAACAATTTTGGATTTAAGAATAATATAAAAGTAACCTATCCTTATGATATATTATTTTGTGAAATACTTATGAATATGGATTAGAATAAATGAATATAATTGAAAATGATTTATATAAAAGTCAAATAAATAAATATGCTAATTTGCCTTTAGATTGGGATAAATTATCTAATTCTTCTGTTTTAATATCCGGGGCTACCGGTTTAATAGGTAGTTTTTTAACTGATATTATAATGAAAAAGAATGAAGAAGGTTTAAACTGTAAAATATATGCCCTTGCATTATATGAAAAAGAATTTGATTCCAGATTTAATCTTTACATGAATAATGATAATTTTGTGCCTTATGCATGTGATGTGACTAAATCTTTACCTCAGTTAGGTAAAATAGATTATATTTTTCATCTTGCAAGTAATACCTCTCCCCTTTTATATGTGCAGTACCCCATAAAAACAATAACAACTAATTTTATAGGAATGATGAATCTTTTAGAATATGCGCAGAGCAGTAATACTAAAAGAATATTATTTGGCTCATCTGTAGAAATATATGGTCAAAATAGAGGAGATGTAGATTATTTTGACGAGGATTATTGTGGTTATCTAAATTCAAATACTCTTCGAGCAAGCTATCCTGAAAGTAAAAGAATCACAGAAACCTTGTGTCACGCATATATTCAGGAAAAAGATTTAGATATAGTTATTACTCGTATAGCAAGAGCTTTTGGACCCACTATGTTTATATCTGACACAAAAGCAATAAGTCAATTTTTAATGAATGGTGTTAGATCGGAAGATATTATTCTAAAAAGTAAAGGTGATCAATTGTATTCCTTTATGTATGTAGGAGAAGTTGTTTCCGGAATATTGTGGACTTTTTTCTATGGACAAAAGGGAGAAGCCTATAATATATCATATAAAGATTACGATATTAGGTTAATAGATTTTGCTAATATAATTGCAGATTATTGTAAAACTAAAGTCATTTTTGATTTGCCTACTCAAAAAGAAGCGGAAGGCTACAGTAAAGTCACAAAAGCTCTGTTAAACAGTGATAAATTACAAAAATTAGGTTGGTCTCCTTTGTTTAACATTAAGGATAGTATTGAAAGCACAATAGATGTCTTAAAATTTTTGTATAACTAAAATCAAATTTGCAACGCAAATTTAATTCTGCATTGTGAATTAAATATATAAATTTTCTTACGGAGAAGCTTATAAAATATGAATAAGAAACAAATAACAGTAGAAGAATTTCAAAAGTTGCTATTACTTGCTATGAAATATTTTGATTCTGTTTGCAAAGAATTAAATATTAAATATTATTTGACTTTTGGAACTTTAATAGGGGCGGTTCGGCATAAAGGGTTTATTCCTTGGGATGATGATGTAGACATTTATATTTTTAGAGAAGATTATGATAAATTAAAAGCATATTTTGATAGTCAAAAAGATAGTAATTATATGTTTAAAGGTATAGATGGTGATACTTTCCCTTCCCTTGGCAGATTATATAACAAAAACTATAAGATTGAGTTAAGAAGGCTTGAAACATATTTGCATATAGATGTTTTTATATTGGATAAATGTCCTATAGACAAGGGGGAGCAGATTCATAAAAAAATATCTTCCTTAAGAAAATTATACAGATTTACAAAAGAGAAATTGGAAGGAATGGCTCCTTATAATCCCCAAAGCAGAAAACTATTGAAAATAAATAAGTTTATTCCTTTCACAATCTTTTTTAACAGTAATTATTTAAGAAAAAAGATATTGAATGTATTGACTAAATATTCAGGATTAACTGATGATAATTATATGGTAATAGATTATTTTAATTTGGATAAAATAGGATTGCTTAATTGTGATGTTTTTGGGCAACCTTTAGAAAATCAATTTGAAGATACTATTTTTCCAATTCCTAAGGGTTATGATACTTTGCTTTCAAAAATATTTGGAGATTATATGACTCCACCTCCTGAAAGTAAAAGATTTGTTAATCCAGTTTATTTATTGGAAGAATAATTATTTTAAGCATAAGGTATTTTATATGATTTTTGCCGGAATTCTTGCTGGTGGAGTAGGATCGAGAGTTAAAAATGCTACAATGCCGAAACAGTTTATTCCTATTTGCGGAAAGTCGGTCTTTGTTAGATGTGTTGAGGCATTTTATAAAGTTTCCCAAATAGACAAAATAATAGTGGCAGTTAACAGGGATTATGAAGAATTGTATGTTAAATTGCTAAATGATTGTAATTTAAGTCTTGATAGAATTATTTTGACACAAGGCGGAAATGATAGATTGACTTCTTTGATTAATACTGTCAGAAAAGCAAAAGATATATGTTCTAACAATTCTGTATTCCTTTCTCATGATTGCGCAAGGTGTTTTGTATCACAAGACATTATATTAAATAATATAAAAGAAATTGAAAATTATGATATTGTGACCACTGTATCTCCGGTTATTGATACAATGTGGTCCATAACTGATAAACCTTGTGTGCTTTCTAAAAATAGTATTTTTCACGGGCAAAGCCCACAAACCTTTTATACCAATGATTTTTTGGATTTAATTGAAAAGTCAAAGGATTTGACTAAATATAATGAAGCCGGTGTTTTATATATGGATAATAATAAAAAAATAGGTTTTGTTGAGGGAGATAGGTATTTATTTAAAATTACTAATGATTATGATATTCAATTATCTAATTTTTTGGTGGAAAATAGTTATATAAATTAAAATGAAAGCTTTAACAGTAAAAGAAATCCAAGAAAAAAATTTACAGATTCTTATATTTATAGATAAGGTTTGCAGAGATAATAATTTAAGATACACCTTAGCATCCGGCACTATGTTGGGGGCTGTGAGAGAAGGTGGGTTTATCCCTTGGGATGATGATGCTGACATTCGTATGCCTCGTCCGGACTATGATAAATTACTTGATTATTTTTATAATAATGAAATTCCTTTTTGTGTTCACAATATTGATACAGACAGATATTCTCCTATTTATTGGACAAGAATTTGTGATAAAGAAACAATTTTTGAAAGATTTAACGAGAAGTTTGATTACGGTTGCTTTGTGGATTTATTCCCTGTTGATGGTATTGGAAATGATATATATTATTATAAATCAAAAGAAAAGAAAATAGATTATTATAAACGATTGATGTTTTTTAACAGATTTTTAAATTATTCTTTAAAAGTTAATAAATCATTGAAGTCTAAAATATCGATTTTATTGCGATATATTCATATAAAACTACTTGGTCCTAAGAATATAATTAAAAAGATGTTAATCGGTGAATGGACTTATAATGACAGTAAATATGTATCAAACGTTTCATCTCCTAATTTTATTAAGCAGATTTTTGAAAAAAGTATGTATGAAGAATTAACAGATTGGGAATTTGAAGGACATACTTTTAAGATTTGTAAGAATTACGACCTTTATTTGAGAACTGAATATGGTGATAATTATATGACTCCTCCGCCACCGGATAAGAGGGGAGACGGTAATCACGGTAGTTTTAATTTTTATTATAAGGAAAAGTAAGATTCATGAAAAAATATAAAGTGGGAATAACCGTAGGAGTTTTTGATCTTTTTCATGTCGGACACTTGAATTTGCTTGAAAAATGTAAAGATATGTGTGAACTTTTAATTGTTGCGGTGTGTGACGACGATTATGTATTGAATGTAAAACATAAAGAACCTGTGTTTAATGAAAAAGATAGATGTCGTATATTGAGTGCCTTAAAAGTTGTGGATAAGGTTATTTTGGTGACCTCTGAGGAGACCCACGATAAATTATTATTATATAATAAAATTCCTTTTAATGTTCTTTTTTCAGGTGATGATTGGAAAGGTAGTGAAAGATATTTAAAAACCGAGAAAGAATTTAAAGCCTTAGGAGTTTCAATTGAATATTTGCCTTACACTAAGGGTATATCTTCTACAGAAATAAAAGAGAAAATTAATAAATGATTGATATTATAGCCCATAGAGGAAATATAAGAGTTGCTCCGGATAATTCAGTTTCGGCAGTTAAAGAATGTTTAAAGATTGGTGTAAATGTAATTGAGTTGGATGTGGCTTTAACAAAGGATAATGTTCCGATTATATTTCACGAAGATTATATAGATAATTTAACTTCCGGTAAAGGTCTTTTAAAAGATTGGACATACAGTGACTTAAAAACCTTATCTTTGGATTATAAATCTAAGTTTGGCAACAAATATAAAGACGAAAAAATAATAAGTCTTTCAGAGCTTTTAGAGTATATCAAAAGTCTTGATGTTTATATAATATTGGATTTTCATCCTAATGATGATATTTACCCTGTTATAGAAGTGTTAAAAGATTTTTTTGAATATAATAATTATGAAAATAAAATGACCTTAATGGTTCGCAATTTTAATAACGGAAAAGTTTTAAAACTATATTTTCCTAATTATAAGGTTTATTTGACTTGCCCTAGAAAATCAGATGATAAACATCATGATGAAAACGATCTTGAAACAGTATTTGCCAATTACACAATTAATAATATAGAAGAATACATTAATAAAATAGTAAATATGGGTTTTTCAGGACTGATAGTCAGCGGAAACGGTTGGTTTGCTTTAAAGGAAGAAGAAAGAAATATATTCCTTGATTTGTGTTATAAAAATAAACTTGATTTTATTATATGTGTGAACGCTAAAAATATAAAAACAGTTTTGAATTATAATACAAAAGATAAGATGCAAGTGAAAGGTATAGTTGCGGATGATTTATCTATGGCACTGTTAACTCTTAAAAAGTATTCATTATCAATTATTGTACAATATATATCTACTAATTATTTTAATAAAATTAATCAAATATTGAAAAGAAAAATCATTAAAATATAGAATTAAAATGAAACAATTAACAAAAACGGATATTCAAAAAACCATTTTGGATATAATGGTTGAGTTTGATAAAATATGCAGAGAAAACGGCTTTACTTACGCTCTTGCAGGTGGAAGTTGTCTCGGTGCTGTTCGTCATAAGGGTTTTATTCCTTGGGATGACGACATAGATGTGGTCTTGCCACGGCCGGATTATGATAGATTTTTAAATTATTGTAAAAACAGTGAAAAATCATTTGATGTATGGAATTTAGATACTGATAATAATTGTTGTTTTACTTGGACAAGATTATGTGATAAAAATACAGTTTACGGACGAATTGATAGTAACTATGGCTGTTTTATAGATGTTTTTCCTGTTGATGGAGTAGGAAATGATAAGGAGTTATTTAAAAAGAATATAAAATACATTAAATTTCTAAAAGGTATTATTAACTATAATTTTGGTAAAGATATCGGTTTTATTAAACTGTTTAAAAGACAAAATACTTATAAAGCTAAGTTTTGTTTCACTTTTTTTAGAATATTTAATCTAATTATAGGAGCTAAAAACGCTGAAAAAAGAATCAGTAAAATATTGAATAAATGGAAATATAATGACAGTAAATATTTAGCTGTTATTTCATCTTTATATTTATCTCAAACGATTTTTTCCAAAGAAATATATGAAGAAACAATTGATGTAGAATTTGAAGAATACACTTTTAAAACTTTTAAAAATTATGATGTATATTTAAAGGCTCAATATGGTGAAAATTATATGATTCCACCACCACCCGATAGAAGAAATGAAACTCACGGAGCATTAACTTTTTATTATAAAGAATAATAATTAGCAGAATTGATTAAAATGAAGAATAATAAGCCTAAACTTGTGGCAATAGATTTTATCAGAGCTTATGCATTTTTACAGATATTCCTGTGGCATATAACTCACAATCAATTTGTTTTTGGTTGCCAAGCTGTATCAACATTTATTGTTTTATCAGGATTTTTGTTGATTTATAATTATTATGACAGAGATTTGGAATATGGTATAAAACAATCTTTTGAGTTTGTGCGAAAGAAAATCAGCAGATTATATTTTTTAAATATTATTTGTGATTTTTTGTTTCTTTGTTTGAAGGGGTTTTCCGGTTTCCTGATTATTTGTTTTATATTGCATTTGAGTTTTACTCAAGTATTCATTCCCAAAAAAACAGTTTATTTTTCTTTAAATTCGGTAGCTTGGTATTTATCTGTTATATTTTACTTATATTTAGTTTTTCCTTTTATATTACATTATATAAAAAAGTTAAAAAATAATATATATTTATATGTGTTATTGATATTAATTGTCCAATTTTTATTGGGGTTGGTGGTTTTTTATTTTAAACCAAGTATATGTTCTTGGTTTTGCTATGTTTTCCCTTTTTACAGAATGGGTGATTTTGTAATAGGAAGTTTGTTTGGATTACTCTTCATTAAAAGATATAAGGAGTTTTCTTTTTTGAAAGGTTCTGTTTTAGAGATAATGTCTATTTTGGTGTTTTTTGTCGTGGGCATCATAGCTTGTAGATATAAATCTTTATATCCTTTTGTGTGTTATAATATTATATTTACTCTTCCTTCATGTTTCCTAATATATGTATATTCCTGTAACAGAGGAATAATAAGTAAAATAATGAATAATGCTTTTGTCAGGTATATTGCCAAAATATCTCCTTATGCTTTTTTGATTCACTTTATTGTAGTCAAAATTATATTAAAATCACACTTTAATACTTTAACTAAAATATTGATTTCTTTTATAATAACCGTTATCTTATCGGAAATATATATACATTTATTAAAACTATATAAAAAAGGAACAGAAAAAAGTAATGTTTAAAAATAAAACTTTAATGATAACCGGGGGAACAGGTTCTTTTGGAAATGCTGTCCTAAACGGTTTCCTAAAAAGTGAAATAGGGGAGATAAGAATCTTCTCCCGTGACGAAAAAAAACAGGACGATATGCGTCACGAATATCAATCCAAATTTCCCGAATATTCAGACAAAATTAAATTCTATATAGGGGACGTTCGTGATATAAATTCCGTTAACAATGCCATGCATGGAGTGGATTTTATTTTTCATGCCGCAGCCCTTAAACAGGTTCCTTCCTGTGAATTCTTCCCCATAGAAGCTGTTAAAACCAATGTCTTAGGAACGGAAAATGTTCTCACTTCCGCTATAAATCACGGTGTTCAAAAGATAGTTTGTCTTTCCACAGATAAGGCAGCTTACCCTGTAAACGCTATGGGAACCAGTAAAGCTATGATGGAAAAAGTTGTCATTGCCAAGAGCAGAACCGTAAAGCCTGAAAAGACTCTTATTACTTGTACGCGTTACGGTAATGTTTTATGTTCTCGAGGCTCTGTTATTCCATTGTGGATAAACCAAATTAAAAACGGTGAAAATATCACCATAACTGAGCCTAAAATGACCAGATTTGTTATGTCTCTTGAAGAGGCTGTGGACCTTGTTATCTTTGCCTTCAACAATGCGGAATCCGGGGATATTATGGTTCAAAAGGCTCCCGCTTGCACCATAGAAGTTCTTGCTAAAGCTACCAAAGAGCTTTTTGATAAGGATAACAAATCTGAAATCAAGATTATAGGTATTCGTCATGGTGAGAAAATGTATGAAACTCTTCTTACTAATGAAGAATGTGCTCATGCCATTGATATGGGAGATTTCTATCGGGTTCCAGCAGATAAAAGAGATCTTAACTATGATGTTTATTTCAAAAAGGGACAAGAGGACCGAAATTATCTGACGGAATTTAATTCAAACAATACTTCTCTCATGAACGTGGAACAAGTTAAAGAAAAGCTATTAACATTAAAATACATACAGAATGAATTAAATTTGCTATCGCAAATTTAAAAAGCAAAAAGTAGAAAGCAGAAAGCAAAAAGCAAAAATCGTGGTGCTACGCACCACTTAAGTTGGTGGGCTCTAAAGTTTAAGGTTGGCTATGGTGGGTAGAAGCTTAAGTAAAAGATAAAGGTAAAGTTGATTGACCTGACCCTCCTTAAACTCAAATTTGCCAACGCAAATTTGAAATAAAAAGCAAAAGACGTCGAACTGCGTTCGACAAGGGGTGGTGGGCTCTAAAGTTAAGGTGGGCTATGAATATTTTAGTGACAGGCTCTAAAGGCTTTGTGGGAAAAAATTTAATACAGACTCTAAAAAATATTCGGGACGGGAAGGATAATTCATATCCGGCCCTTTCCGTTAATGATATATATGAATATGATATAGATATATCTCAAAGTGTTTTGGAAGAAGGTTGCCAAAAGGCAGACTTTGTGTTTAACCTTGCGGGAGTAAATCGTCCAAAAGATAACTCTGAATTTATGGAAGGGAATTTTGGCTTTGCTTCCACTCTTCTTGATACATTAAAAAAATACAATAACAAATGTCCGGTTATGCTTTCTTCATCTATACAAGCCTCTCTTGTGGGCAGATATGCGGAAAGTGATTACGGAAAGTCCAAACTTGCGGGAGAAGAGTTGTTTTTTCAATACGGAAAAGAGACCGGTGCCAAGGTTCTCATCTATCGTTTTCAAAATCTCTTCGGAAAATGGTCCAAGCCTAATTATAACACTGTAATAGCTACTTTTTGTTATAATATAGCTCATGACCTTCCCATACAAGTTAATGACCCTAAAGCTGAATTAGAATTGGTATACATAGATGATTTGGTAAATGAAATGATCGCCGCTCTTCTTGGAATGGAGCACCACTGTGAATTTGAGGACACAAAACCTATATTTAACAATTTAGGTAAATATTGTTGTGTGCCTACTATTCACCACACAACCTTAGGGGAGATTGTTGACTTATTACACTCCTTTAAAGCACAGTCTAAAACCTTTGTTTTGCCTCAAATTCCTCCCAATTCTTTTGCTAAAAAGTTATATTCCACTTATCTGTCATTTTTGCCAAAAGAAAAAGCCATATACGATTGCAAAATGAATTGTGACAATCGTGGTTCATTTACAGAATTAATAAGAACTCTATCTAATGGTCAATTTAGTGTTAATATATCCAAACCCGGTATATTAAAAGGTCAGCATTGGCACAACAGTAAATGGGAAATATTTATTGTGGTTTCCGGTCATGGATTGATTAGAGAAAGAAACATTCAAACCGGGGAGACTGTAGAGTTTGAAGTCTCCGGTGATAAAATACAGGCTATATATATACTTCCCGGTTGGACTCATAATATTATTAATCTGAGCACAACAGAGGATTTGGTCACATTTATGTGGGTAAACGAACAGTTTGACCCTAACAAATTAGACACTTACAGGGAAGATGTTTAAGGGACGGTAAATAATATGAAGTTTTTGGTATTAGGTTGTAATGGTATGGCGGGTCATATCATTTCCATATATTTAAAAGAAATAGGTCACGAAACAATAGGTTTGGCAAGAGAAGAATCTAAATATGTAGATACCATTGCCATGGACGTGACTGATTTTAATGAGCTTAAAAAGGTTGTCTTAGAAGGCAATTATGATTTCATTGTCAACTGTATAGGCATATTAAATCAATTTGCCGAAGAAAACCACGATCAAGCTGTTATACTAAACAGTTATTTGCCTCATTATCTTGTTAAAATTACTCAAGATATTAAAACCAGAATTATTCATTTGAGCACAGATTGTGTCTTCTCCGGAAAAGACGGAAATTATACAGAATTCTCCTTTCCTGACGGACAAACCTTTTACGACAGAACCAAAGCTCTCGGTGAAATAAACGATTACAAAAACATTACCATTAGATGTTCCATTGTGGGACCGGATATTAAAGAAGAGGGAATCGGACTTTTGAATTGGTTTATGAAACAGAATAATCAAATATTCGGTTTCCGCAAAGCCATTTGGACAGGACTTACTTCCCTTCAATTGGCAAAAACCATTAATCTCTTATCAAAATCCAATGCCTACGGTTTGTTTAATATGGTTCCCGATATACCAATAAATAAATATGATTTGTTAAAATTGTTTAATAAATATATAAGAAAGCATCCCATAGAAATTTTACCTAAGGACGATTTTGTTTTGGATAAATCCTTAATAAGAACAAGGTATGATAAATTTAAATACAAAATGCCCGATTATGAAACACAGGTTAAAGAATTGGGTGAATGGATGAGAGAACACAAAGAAATATACGAAAATTATGACTTATAAGGGGCAAGATATGAAAACCGATTACAGTGATATAAAGTTTAAAGATAACGGTAAACTAAAATTTCTCATTATTGTGGGAACAAGACCGGAGATTATAAGATTAGCCGAAGTTATTACCAAATGCAGAAAATATTTTGATACCATCTTGGCACATACAGGTCAAAACTATGATTATGAATTAAATCAAATCTTTTTTGAAGATCTTGGTCTTGAGGCACCTGACGTATATATGGATGCTGTAGGGGATGATTTAGGCTCCACTGTGGGTAATATTATTAACTGTTCATATAAACTTATGAATCAAATCAAGCCAGATGGGATACTTATATTAGGAGATACCAACTCTTGTCTTTCCGCCATTCCCGCAAAAAGATTACACATTCCTATTTTTCACATGGAAGCGGGAAACAGGTGTAAGGATGAGTGTTTGCCTGAGGAAACAAACAGAAGAATTGTAGATATTATCTCTGATATAAATCTTGCTTATTCCGAAAATGCCAGACTTTATTTACACGAATGCGGTTTGCCTAAGGAAAGAGTTTATGTCACAGGTTCTCCTATGGCAGAAGTTTTGCACAAGAACCTTGATAAAATAAAAGCTTCTGACATTCTTAAAGAATTAAATCTTGAGCCTCACAAATATATCCTTCTTTCCGCCCACAGAGAAGAAAACATTGATAATGACAAGAACTTTTATAATCTCTTTAATGCCATTAACAATATGGCTGAAAAGTATGATATGCCTATCCTTTACTCTTGTCACCCAAGAAGTTGGAAGAAAATCGAAAAAACAGGATTTAAACTTGACAGAAGAGTTTTGCAACATAAACCCCTTGGATTTATTGATTACAATAATTTGCAAATGAACTCTTTCTGTTGTGTATCCGACTCCGGAACACTCCCCGAAGAAGCCGCCTTCTTCTTATCAATGGGAATGCCTTTCCCCGCTGTGTGTATAAGAACTTCCACGGAAAGACCGGAAGCTGTTGATAAAGGTTGTTTTATTATCGGATCCATTTCCTCAGATAATGTTTTGCAATCAGTTGATCTTGCTGTGGAAATGAATAAAAGCGGAGACTTGGGAGTTTCCGTTCCTGTATATGTTGATGAGAATGTTTCAACCAAAGTAGTGAAAATTGTTCAATCTTATATACCTATTGTAAATCAAATGGTTTGGAGAGAGTCTAAATAATGAAAAGAATTATCTATTTAGATTACTTAAGAATTTTTGCAATTTTGGGGGTAATCTTAATTCATTTAACTTCTTATGTTAATAAAACAGATATTTATTGTAAAGAATTTGGAAGATATGCTGTTCCATGCTTTGTAATGATTTCGGGAGTATTATTTTTAGGAAGAAATATACCTTTAGATACATTATTTAAAAAGTATGTATTCAAGCTTGCTATAGCTTTAATTTTTATATTAATAATTAATAAGTTAATAAGTGTGTGTTTTCATATTAATTGCCCCATTGATCATTTATGGTACATACCAATGATTATATGTATATATATGGCTTATCCGTTTATTAAGTTATTTATTGACAATAAAGTTTTGGTTAAATATTTTTTAGTATTGGCATTAATATTTAATTTTATTATTCCAACCATATGTGTGTTTAGGGGGGGGATTGTTTCCACCTTTTATGATTAAATCATGGGTTGGAAATTGGTATATGAATCTTGCTATAGGTTTTACTGTTTTTTTTGTGTTAGGTTATGTCTTAAATAAAATTCAAATAAGAAAGACAGTAAGATATATTTTATATGCTTTAATCCCAATATCTTATCTTTTAACTTCATTTTTAACTTATCATTATTCTAAAGAAGACCATGCTTTTTTATTTATAAGCCAGGAAAATTCTCTTACTATTTTAGTTTTTTCATTGGGTATTTTTATATTATTTAAATACACAAAATGTTTTAATAAAGAAAATAGGCTTGTTCCGGAAATAAGTAAAAACGTTTTTGGTATATATTTATTTCATAATAT
>JAFSVJ010000111.1 GCA_017445025.1 Abditibacteriota bacterium
ATAATATATTTTATATTTTAAATCAAGTTAATATAATTTGACTTTATAGTTCTAAATATATTATAATAAAAATAGAATAAAGAGGTATTTTTACATGAAGCTTAAAGATAAAATTGAAGGTGCTTTAATAGGTGCATACATAGGAGCAAAATTAGGCTTTGCCCCCAATGAATATGAAGAATTAATTGCTAAAAAACCGGAAGAAATGGAACAAATAAATCTAAAACCTCCAAGCGGAACATATAAGAGGCAATCAAAAGATTATTTCCACCCGGAACTTTCCTATTTGATAGGTATAGGTGTAAATGCATACTTAAAAAAACAGGGAAGAGTGACACCGGAGGACTTTGCGGAAGTATTTGTTAATGATAAAGACTTGCGAGAGGACCCCACCCTTGCGGCGGATATTCTTCACACAACTGTGGAAATAATCAAGGAAGGAATGAACCCTCGCATATCCGGTATGGGAAATGTGGAATCGGGGATTATGTGTCCCGCTCTTATAGCTACGGGTATTTATCACGCAGGTGACCCCGATTATGCCTATCTTGACGGAGTGGAAATAGCTTCAGTAGCACAACCTAAAAGAGGGGCTGACTGGGCTGCCGCAGTATCCGTAGCTGTTTCTGTGGCTTTAAAAGAAGACGCCACCATAAAAGAAATTATTGAAACAGTAGAAGCTAAAATGTTAGAATGGAATAAAGATGTTTTTTATGATTATTTCACTGCATTTAAAAGGAATTATGAAATAGCTAAATCACATAACGAGTATATGCCTCACTGGTTCTATAATTTCTATGAAGAAGATTTTGACAGAAGAAAATTTTTCTTTGCATACAACCCCTTAATGTTTATTTTTCCTCTATTAACCCTTTTTGAAAAAGATGCAAAAAAAGCTATGCAGTGGCTGGTGACTGTTCCTCACCAATGGAATAGATTTGTCACAGCCCCTGTTGCCGGAGCTATCTACGGTGCTATGTATGGAAAGGATACTTTCCCAAAAGAGTGGCAAGAATGGGCAGAGCCGGAAGTAAAAAACTGGCTACCTATTGCAGATGTAGTAGAAAAAAAACAAAAAAAAGAACATAACATTTCCTTGGAAATCAAAGAACTTTTGAAAGACAAAGACAATAAGCCAACAAAAGATATAACACTATCCAAGCTATATGACAAAATAGTCGGATGTCTTATGGCAGGTGCCATAGGAAACGCCATGGGTTCACCTGTTGAAGGAAAGATGTATTGGGAAATTGATGAAATGTATCCCGAACATGTTATGGGTGTATTAGACCCTCGAAGATTAGAAGCGGAAGATGACAACCAAATGGCTATGCACATGATAGACACCTATATAAGAAAAAAAGGCTCCCCTATTATGGCAAGAGATTTTGGGGAAACTTGGAAAGAAAAACTTAACAGAGATATGTTCTTTGTGAATTGCATGGGACACACTTACGATCTCATAATGGCAGGTTGGGATCCGAGAATAACGGGACATTGGAACCAAGTGACAGGGTCCACGGTTATGTGTATGGAGCCGGTTGGTATTTTCCATATAGCTGACGTAGAAAACGCAAGAATTGACGCAAAAGCCATTTCCTATATGTATCAGAGAGGATTAGACCTTGACTGTGCCGTTAGCCTTGCAGCCACAGTAGCAGAGTGTTTTAAGGATAACACAACTGTTGAAAGTATTTGCCAAACAGCTCTTAATGCCATGAGTAAAGACAAACTTAAAACCTTTGACATAAGACCTTATGAAAGTGCCTATGACTATATGGCTATGTGTTTAGACGAGACAGATAAATATAATGATATATTTTCACTGAGAGAAGGTTTATACAAACATTTAAACTATTCACATATATGTCCTTTGGAACTGTGGGCTTTTGCAGTAGCTATGTTTAAATGTGCAAAGGGTGATATGAGGATGACTGCCATAGGTGGAACAAATATAGGAAGAGACTCTGACACCATAGCGGGAAGAGGCTCTATGCTGGCGGGAATATTAGGCGGAAGAGAGTGTATTCCCATAGAATGGGTAAATATGATGAATCCAAAATCTATTAAGAGAATAGAAACCGCAGCAAAAGAATTGTGCAAAATACACAAACAAAGAAGTGAGAAATAATGCAAAATGCTGTCCCCTAAACATAACTTGAGAGGTGGCAATGCCAATGGCAAATGACGGGGAGATGAATATTTTCTGATTTCTGATTTTAAAAAAAAGAGCCTTTCGGCTCTTTTTTATTTTAAAATTCCTTCATTCACAACTTTTGGAGAATAATATATATTGGCAACACTTATATTTTTTTTATTAATGTAATTCAAAGTATGTTCTACAGTCAATTTTGCTATTTCCTCTAAATCAAACACTATTTCACAAACTTTATACTTATCATTAAACACTAAATCTCCGTTGGAATGAGTTATCATTTTTGTGTTTTTCATAATATGATCATATTTTTTAAATAAAGGATAACTTAATTTAAATATTGTATCATCCATAAATACTATTGCATCCGGAACAGAAGTTAAATTATCCATTGTATTACAAAAATTATCTTCTAAGTTTTTAATGTCTTTTAAAACAACTTCGGTTAATTGAAAATTATTCTTTAAATATATACTTATGGCATTATTAAAATTAATAAAAATCTCCGGAGTAATTTCAGGCTCTCTGTAAGCAAAAAACAAATTATTTTTAAGATTATACTTTTCTGTCAAATCCAAAACATTAAAGAAAATCTTTTTAGTATTCAACATAATTGAAGGGAAATAATTATATCTGTTATCTATATTTTCAACAGATATTATAGGTTTTCCTTCTGATATGGGTTTTTTGTAAATATCTTGATAATATAAAATAGGAATATATGCTACAATTTCTTCGGATTTAATATCAATTTGTTCTGTTATATCTTTATTACTGTTCTCAATATTAATATACGCCTTATAGCCGGAATCTTCGATTAAAGGGACAAGATAATTACACAATTTATTAAAAATAAAATTTAAATTATCGGTATATATATTTTGAGGAGTAGAAATAATAATATATTTTGGATTATTATTATTGGCAATGAAACATCCATAGTTCGGTTGCTTATATATAATTCCTTCGGATATCAGTTGTCTCAATGCTTCTCTAACGGGTAATCTGGAAACCCCGGTTTTTTCACTTAAATATTTTTCACTTTTAATCTTATCTCCCGGTTTAAATTTACCGGTTTGAATTCCTTCTTTAATAAAAGCAATAACTATTTCTGTCTTTGTCATATATCATTTCCGATAATTATCAATTTGATAAATAAAATTAATTGTATACCAAATAACTTTACATTATTATTATATCAAATAATTAATATTTTTTGCAAATAATAACAAATTCAAAAGGGATTTGCGAATTTTATACTCAAGATAAATCAAATCAAAAATTTTTTTTAAAAATCCTTAAAATACCCCTTTTACCTCTTGACAAAAGGGTATGAATTATGGTATAATATAATTGGTTGTTAAATAATTAAATAATAATTGTTATACAATACTTACTATAAAACAACTGATTTGTATTTAAACAATGTGGCAAATCAATAAAATTGCATTCATCTATGCAATATATAAAGCATTTTTTCATAGTTTACTTGCTATTGTAATTGATATATAATCAGTAAATATTTATTAATTATTGTATACTAATGATATTTAAATTTAACAAAAAAACAATTATAGGAGAAATGATATGATTTCAAAGCTTATGTTTTTAATTTCTAAAATTAAAAACCAATCTAAAAAGGGATTTACCCTTATTGAACTTTTGGTCGTAATTGCTATTATTGCAATTCTCGCCGCTATTCTTTTCCCTGTGTTTGCACAGGCAAGAGAGAAAGCAAGACAGGCTTCTTGTCTTTCAAACATGAAACAGCTGGGAACCGCAGTTCAACTCTATGTAGATGATTACGATGAAACATTTATGCCTGTTTTGGGACAACCACAAAACTGGCCACAATATATCCATGGCAATAAAGCAGGATACAATTTACCCTACCCCTTATTATGTGCCAATCCCTATATTAAGAACTATAAAATGTTTGATTGCCCCTCTGCCGTTGATAACCAATCTACATTTAAAGATGCTTTTTGGATTCCTACCGGAGAAAAAATGGCAGTCAATATTGGAGTAAACTGGCATATTGCAGACAAAGGTAATTATGAAAACAACGGAGCATATTCATTAAGTGAAATAACATCATCCTCCAGTATGATTTTATTATTTGACGGACTGCCCTGCGTTGCTTTATCCGAATACTGGTGGCCAAATTATGTTTGGGTGCGACACAACGGAAATATGAATGTTTGTTTTTGTGACGGACATGCTAAAACTATAAGAACTATGGGAACAAACCCAAACGACATAGCATACAAAAACTGGCCATACAGAGATAACGGTTATGATATGTCAACCCCATATCGTGTTGACCCTGCAAGACAATAATAACAATTATTAATAAAAAATAAAGAAACGAACAGTTTCTTTATTTTTTATTTTAAGGAAAACAATATGCACAAACTGATTATTATTCTATTATCTTTTTTATTATGTATAGACGTTTTTGCTTTTGAAATAGTCAAAAGTGGAAAAGCAACCGGCACCGTGGTCCTTTCTAAGAATCCATCTGACATAGACATTTATGCAAAAAACGAATTCATAAAATATATTAAAGCAATGACGGGTGTAGAACTACCGGTTTCAGACACTCCTTCAAAAGAATATAACATACTTATAGGTCAAGCGGGAGAAGAATATTTAGGGCAAGATATATTAAAAAGCAAAAAACCGGATACGGTTTTAATCAAAACTAAATACAACAACTTAATTTTATCCGGTGTAGGTAGCGGAACCATATATTCTGTATATTCTTTTTTGGAAGATTATTGTGGAATCAAATATATCCTTGCAACGGAAGATTATATTCCAAAGAAAAAAAACATATCCGTTCCTAACATTGATTATATTTATACTCCTCTGTTTGAATCTCGTTCAACCGACTGTATTGAACATAATTATAAACCGGAATATGACCTAAAACTAAAATTAAACGGTAATTTTAATACAATTGATATTAAACTCGGAGGCAGTATGGAAACTATGTTTGTGTCTCACAGTTTTCAATGGCTTCTGCCTTCAAGCACATATTTCCAAGATCACCCTGATTGGTATAGTGAAATAACCGGTGTGAGACAAAAAGAAAACTATCAATTGTGTTTAACCAATAAGGAAATGACAAATGAATTCATTAAAAACACTTTAAACTGTATTGAAAACAACCCAAATATTAAAATATTTTCTATTTCTCAAAACGATAATAAATGTTTTTGCACTTGTCCCGAATGCACAAAAATGACAGAAGAATATGGTCACTCCGGTTTATTATTATACTTTGTTAACCAAGTGGCAGATGCTGTTAAAGAAAAATATCCCAATGTTTTCTTAGAAACCTTGGCATATCAATATACTCGTGAGGCACCAAAAGGAGGAATTACTCCGAGAAATAATGTAATTGTTCGTTTATGTTCAATAGAAACAGAATCCGGTCATAATTTGAAAAGCGTTACAAATAAGGATTATTATAAAGATTTAACAGAATGGAGCAAAATATCTCCAAAACTATATACTTGGGATTATCATGTAAATTATGATAACTTTGTTATTCCTCATGCCAATTTAAAAGTTTTTCAAGAAAATTATCAAATAGAAAATGACTTAGGTGTGGATGGTGTGTTTACCGAAGGAGACTTTTTTTCTCAAAATCCCGGTTGTTTGGGACAATTAAGAAGATATATGATTGCCAAACTAATGTGGGACCCATATTTAAACTTTGACAAAGAAGCAAAAGATTTCTGCAAAGCCTTTTACGGAAAAGCAGGGAACTCAATGTTTGAATTTATGTTAGGATTAGACAGACCTTTCAGAGATAGTAACGAATATATTCTGCCGGTTTATGTGAGAGATAACAATTATTATAACGAAAAGGATTGGGACAGAGGTTTTAGATGTCTTGACAAAGCAATAAAGACAGCAACAAACAATACTTACAATCTCAATAATCTTACAGAGGACTGTTCATATATAAATGGTAATGATAACAAATACTTTAACAGAGTTTTGTTTGATATTATTTGTTATCAGGCAGGTTATGAATTAACCTCAAAAGAAATAAAAGATAAAACAAATAAACTGAAAACTCCAAAACTTAATCATGACCTATTTTTAAAACTTTTAGGTGACTTTGCAATAAAACAAGGACTTACAACCGTAAACGAAAAAAGCATTTGGTTTTTGGATTATACAAAAAAAACAGCTCCCGCTCCAATTGAATGTAAGGGGTTAGAAAATGACGAATGGGCTGATTATCAACAAGATTCAATAGAATTATACTTCCCCTTTGGAGATTATGTTCAAAATATTGATGACCCTGAAGCTTCGGACGGTAAAGCATACGCTTTTACTCCCACAACAGTTAATTGGTTTGGTGCTTGTTATCTGACCAATCTTTACGCTCTTAGCGGTTACAAATCTGCTGATATATATTGCACTTATAAAATTGTTAACCCCCAAAAAGAAGGACCTTGTTTGGAATTGGGAACATACTCAAGAAATTTATTAAAACAAGGTTGGAGTTTAAAACTTTATACAACAGATTCTCCTAATAATGAATATGTGACCAAAAAGATAGGAGAGATAGATCTTGAGAATTTTGACAGAGGATTGTATATTTGGATAGGTTCCGTAAACGATAATCCTTGTGATTGGGTTTATATAGACCGTTTCTTCACTGTATTTAAATAAGAGCCGAAAGGCTCTTTTTTTTGTGAAAGCAATTATAATCAACTTAAAGTAAGAGATCCTCCGGTCAAGCTACACTAACATCCACGGGTGGGTGGTAAAATTCAGAATGAAAATGAAAAATGAATAATATCACCCCCCTTACGTAGCACCAAATCCCGAAAAGTCTTGCTACGCTACAACTTTTCGGGAACCCTTTATGAAGGATGGGGAGAGAGGTTTGCAAGTTATAGGCTTGTCCTATATCAACCATAGTCACCCATAAATTTGCAATAACTATTGATTTTGTGATATACTTTAAATAGAGGTGATTGGTATGTTATATAATAATTTTAAAGACAAAAAACTTTCCAAGCTGGGACTTGGAGGTATGAGATTTCCCGTAAAGGATGGTCAGCTTGACCAAGATATTGCAGAAAAAATAATAGAAAAATCTATGGAGTTGGGCATAAACTATTACGACACAGCCTATTCATACCAAGGAGGTATCTCCGAATTAATCCTCAGCAAAACCCTTGCCAAATACCCACGAGAAAGCTATAACTTTGCCACCAAATTTCCGGGTCACCAAATAGCTGAAACCTACTACCCGGCACCTATTTTTGAAAACCAACTCAAAAAGACCAAACTTGAATACTTTGACTTTTACCTTCTCCACAACATATATGAAAACTGCTACGATGTATATATGGATCCAAAATGGAATATTTTGGAATATTTCTTAAAACAAAAAGAAAAAGGACTCATAAAGCATTTCGGCATTTCCACTCACGCAAGAAGTGACCTTTTCACCACCATATTAAAAGAATTCGGAGAACATATTGAATTTTGCCAAATAGAACTTAACTATCTCGATTGGACCATGCAAGACGCCAAATATAAATGTGAACTCCTAAAAGAATATAACATTCCCATTTGGGTTATGGAACCCTTAAAAGGAGCACAACTTTTAAAACTTAATGATAAATCCAAAGAAATAATGGCACAAAAACACCCTGATTGGTCCCCCGCCGAATGGGCTTTCAGATATCTTATGAATATGAGTGATGTTAAAATGATTCTCTCCGGAATGGCTTCTGTATCAATAGTTGAGGAAAATTGTGGTATTTTCAGCGAAGAAAAACCTTTTGATAAAGAAGATAATAAAATATTGATGACTGTGGCTGAGTCTTTAAAGGACAATGTGCCATGCACAAAATGCGGATATTGCAGAAGAGTTTGCCCTCAAGAATTAAACATACCGCTATTAATGGAACAATATAATGAGATGCGTTATGCTCCCTCAAACACAGTGGCTATGTTAATGGAATCCATTCCTGTTGAAAAGCGTCCGGAAGCTTGCTTAAAATGTGGAATGTGCAAACGGGAATGCCCTCAATTTATAGACATCCCAACCTGCCTTGAAGACCTTACCAAAAAACTATCTACAATCCCATCATGGGCAGAAATATGTAAACAAAGATTGATAGACGCAAAAAAAATGCAGGGTTAAAAAGCGAGTATAAAAATACCAAAGGACCGAAAATATCAATTTTTTATAGAAAAAATCAAGCGACTAAAACAAGATTTTTTTGTTAAGCAAATAAAAAGGCATCAGCCGTTTATAAGCACCATTTTCAAAAGAAATGGGGCTTTTTTTTATAAAAAAGTCACATTTATAAAGAAAATGGGAGCTTAGAATTTTATGCGTCTACAAAAAAATCGCAAGTTAAGGAGCGAAGAGATTTTCGTTATAAAAAATTAGAGATTTTCGTGGGATTTGGGATTTTTATACTCAAGAAAAAAAAATAAATCCCGAAGGGATTTGGGATTTTTATACTCAAGACATAAAAATAAAAGCGAGTATAAAAATACCAAAGGACCGAAAATATCAATTTTTTATAGAAAAAATCAAGCGAC
>JAFSVJ010000112.1 GCA_017445025.1 Abditibacteriota bacterium
ACAAAAAGGTAACAAAACGAATTTCCCATTATTAAGTTGTTGTAGCAACTAAAAGTTTGACCGTGGTGTTGCTTGGGTGGATCACCTGTTCCCATCTCGAACACAGTCGTTAAGCACCCTGAGGCCGAAGATACTTGGGCGTTAGGCTCCGGGAAAATAGGAAGCTGCGGTCATAAAGTTTAAAAAGAAAAGCACTCTGAAAAGGGTGCTTTTTTTTGTAAAAATCCCAACTCCCCTCAAAATCCCTAATTTTTTACTTAACGAAATAACTTTTGACTTATCTCCTTGACATTCGTTCGTCTTGAACCAATTTTTAATGGCGATTGCCTTAAAAATCGTCCCAATACTCACTCATTACAGTCGAAGACGTCAATTCGTTATTTCTTGCAAAAAATTGTGCTTTTTGGTGATTTGTAATTTTTACAAAGCACCCTTTGCCAATAATACTTGGGCGGAAGGCTCCGGGAAAATAGGAAGCTGCGGTCAATAAAGTTTTTAGAAAAGAGCGTTTTATAACGCTCTTTTTTTTTAAATCAAAAATTAATAATCAAAAATCAAAATCGTGGTGCTAACGCACCACAAAGGTTAACGGGCTCTAAATATTTAAGATGGCTATGGTTAACATTCTGTCCCCCTAAGCGTTAGGGAGGCAAGTTATTTTTGTGTTTTGAAATCTCATTAAATAGACAAACACTCTTCAAATATAGTATAATAATATTGTGAGAAGATTTATTTTTGGGATTTTTTAATTATGGTGACTATGGAAGATGTGGCAAGGGCCGCAGGTGTGTCAAGAAAAACTGTTTATAATGTTCTGAACAACAAGGGTAGTATGTCTGAAGAGGTTAAGGCTCGGGTTCTTAAAAGTGTGAAAGAATTAAACTATAAAACCTCTATTGTGGCACAGAGTCTGAAAACCGGAAAGACCAACCTTATAGGTGTGGTATTGCCTGATATGTATCACCCTTCTTATGTTTCTATTTTACACAGTATAGAGATGATAGCAAGAAAAAAGGGTTATAACATTATTGCTTGCAATTATGATTATAAAGCAGGTCTTGAAGAGTATTACTTTGATATGCTTTACAAGAGAAATGTAGACGGAATTATATATCAACCTTTTATATTGGATAATATAGATTATGATAACAGAACCAATGTGTTAAAAGCCATAGATATGGGTTTTCCCATAGTTGTTATTGGAGAATATACCTTTGACGATACCTTTTCTGTTGTTTATTTAGATACCGAAAAAGTTATGGATGATACTTTTAAATATTATTTTTCTAAAGGTTTTAAGAAGCCCTGTTTCATATTTACGGAATATTATGAAGGTCTTGATTATAAAACTTTGCGACCTTATGGATACAATCAACCGAGAGTTTATTGGTATTATAAATTATGTGAAAAATATAATATAGAACCACAGGTTTGCATTCATTCTAATATAAATAATATTTATGTAAAAGATATAGAGGAGTTTTTGAAGAGAGATACTTTTGACTGTATTATATGCGAAACCGACTATATAGCTATTTCTTTATATCAGTATTATAGAAATATAGGTAAAAAGCCTTTGCCCTTACTGGGATTTGATAATGCGGAATATGCCATAATTTTTAATCCTTCAATAACATCTTACAGTCCAAATTATTCTCTTATGGCAAAAAAAAGTGTTAATATTTTATTGGATGAAATAAAAGGCAAAGTGAAAGAACCCATAAATGAAACAGTTGAATTTAGTTTTTATCCAAGAGAAAGCACAGAAAATTTCTGATATTTTTCAAAAACTCTTTTTTTTAAAAAATTTTTATTTTTTTTTGAAAAAAAGGGGTTTTAGGTCTTGACAAAAGTTTTAAAATGTGGTATAATATAATTAGATAAGCGAACTCCCACGGGGGATTATATTTTTTTAATCAAAAATGGTCGCACGAGGGACTAAACTTAAATTTAAACACAGGAGGAACATTAACAATGTTCAGAAAAGGATTTACCTTAATAGAATTGTTGGTAGTTATAGCCATAATTGCCATTCTTGCTGCAATTCTATTCCCCGTTTTCGCTCAAGCAAGAGAAAAGGCCAGACAAACTTCTTGTTTGTCTAACTTAAAACAACTGGGAACAGCTTGTCAGCTCTATGCTGATGACTGGGACGAAACGTATCCGAAGAACATAATAGTCGGAACCTATGCAGGTGAAAACTATTATGATCTTTGGACGTTTGATCAACACTGGAATGCCTCAGAAGCAGGTATTTCTTGGGGTGGATGTATCTATCCCTATGTTAAAAATATGAAACTTTATGTTTGTCCAAGTGCACCAAATAATGGAGCATTTCCTTGGTCTGAAGTGACAGGTGCAGGCAATTACAAAGGAAATTCTTCATATTTCTACAGTTATTATATGCAACTAAGACCTGAAATTGCTACAATGAAGAACCCATCAGCACAGGCTGCTTTTTATGACGGTGGTTCCACAAGAGGATACTGGGCAGTATATCCATGCTGGTCAACTATTGAAGGTACTGATATTTCAACTATAACGTGGAATAATTCAGGTTTGAAAATGCCGGATGCTATGCCTTATATTGCACTTCACAACGGTGGTGCCAATGTAAGTTTTGCTGACGGTCACGCAAAATACTTAAAGAAAGCTGCTTTGACTAATGAAGTGTTCTGCTCTGATTGGTGGGGTAATTAAAAAAAAGGAGCTTCGGCTCCTTTTTTTATATGTTTGATTATTTTTGATAAATATGATATAATATATTTGATAATTGGTAATTTATGAAAATAAAGGATTAATTTATGGCACATTTTACTTATCGTTCACAGTATATTAATTTTGCGGAGCATTTGCAAAACGCTTGGAACCCTAATATGTATTACTTGGAAGCTCCAAATCGTTGGTCCGTAGATGATTGGAAAAAATATTTTACCATGTCAAAGGCTTTTGGGTTTACAAACTTTGAGTTTTGGATATCCCCAACACTTTTTGATAAACCTGCACTAACAGGCAAATCTCCTCTTCACGAAAACTTTAAAAAGGAAATGAGCGAGATTATAAGAGTAGGCCACGAAGTTGGTATTACTTTATTGGGAGGAATGGGTGTTAATTGTATAAGCCCGGATTGGTATTTTGCTTGCCCTAAAGATAAGGAAGATAAAAAGCTTATTTTTGACTTGTGGAACTATTGGGTAGAAGCTTTCCCGGAATTGGATACTTTTTCTATAGGAACAGGAGACCCCGGGGGATGCAACAGAAACGGTTGTAATCACGAAACTTTTGTGGATCTTGCCATAGAAATAGCCAATGAAGTTTTACTTAAACATAATCCTGACATGAAACCTTTTGTAGGAACTTGGGGAACACCTTTTTCCGGTTGGGGAGAAGATCTGAAATATATTGAGAATTGGGATGGCACATGGGCTATGCTTACAGACCCAAAATATGCCACCCCCGAAACTCCGGCTCATATATGGAACGGTAAGCGTGAGAGAGCAAAGATTGCTTTTGAATATCTTATAAGCAAACTCCCACAATTTCCAAAAGAAACCACAGTTATTATAAACACAGGTATGGATCCTGACACCAACTTTACCATGGGTGGCTCTGCCAAAAAATATGCCAGAGAAATAGCTAAAACCAACCCCATAACCACTTGGGATTATTCTCTTGCAGAGGGTGAACTTATTGCCTATCCTCACTATAGACTCCCCAGAATGTCAACAAAAATGAGAGAGTGGGCTGCCGCCGCTCCTTATAAAGGCGGAATGAATTATACCATGACCCCCAAACTTTCACTGATGACTCAATATGTGGCAGGTCAAATAATGCAAGATACGGATATAAATCCGGATATTGCCGCCGCAGACTTTTTTGAAAAAGTTTTTGGTCCTGAAATGAGAGGATTGGGCGAGCTTATGGAAGCTTTTGAAGTGGTTCACGGCTGGGGCTATCACCCAAGAAATTTGTGGTCAAAGGAAATGTTAAGAGAAACATATCAAGAGATTATAGAAATGTTGGAGGCAGCAGATCCAACTAAATGCACCTTACCCTTATTCCCTGACGCAGAAACTTATAGACAAGATTTATTATGGTTTGCAAAAGAGTTTCTGAAAATGGCACAGGACAACTGTGACAGAGCCCAAGTGAGAAAAGAGTTTTGGGAAAAGTCACAAAAGATATATGACTATATTCCTATGTCCTGTGACCCAAGAGCACACCTTGCAGCAGACAATTTCTCAAAAATTTTGGAACGCGAAGTTTCTTGGGCGGATCCTATAGGGTAAATAAGAATATAAAAATTTTTATAAAACAAAAATTCCAAATTCCTCGAAAATCTCTAATTTTTTATTACGAAAATGTCTTCGCTCCTTAACTACGGATATTTTAGTAGACGCATAATTGCCTTTGCTCCCATTTTCTTTATAAATGGAACTTTAATAAATTAAAGCTCCATTTCTTTATAACAAAAAGGAGTAAATCGCTCCTTTTTTTTAAAAAAGTAATATATGTTATGCTTATTTAGATTTAGTTTTAGACTTTAAATTTATATTTTTTATGTAAAATATGGTATAATTACAGTAGATTAGTAAATAGGAATAATATGTTCGATTATCATACACATACACAATTTAATGACGGTGCAAATACTGTGGACGAAATGATTGAGGCTGCCATTTCTCTCAATATGACAGAAATAGGCATTTCAGACCATTTCGGTCATTACCCCACAGATGACAGTAACAGTTTTTGTATTTTCATTTCTATGGAAGACTATTTCAAAGATTTAAACAGAGCAAAAGAGAAATACAAAGACAAAATCAAGGTGAAAGCTACCTTAGAGTTGGATACATATTTGGAAACCGTCCGGGAAATGACCTCTCTTATAAATTCCTTTCACCCGGATTATATATTGGGGGGCATTCACCAATTCAACGGAATAGGATACAGAGACCAATCAACTTTTAGTGAAATATGTGAATATGATTATGAGGTCTATTTGGAAGAGTTAATCAAAATAGTTAAAACCGGCACTCTTGACATTGTGGCTCACTACTTTGATTACAAAAGTTATTATGATTTCAAAGATGAGTCTATGTTTTACGACCTCTATAAAGAGTTGGTTCAAGCTATGGAGGACAACAACTGTATCCCCGAAATGAATACATCCTGCTTTAACACATCCTTCCTTGGGGTTACGTTTAAAGAGGACCCCAATCTCTTTTTCTGGAAAGAGTGTGCCAAGAGGGATATTCCCGTTATAATTACCAGCGACTCCCACGACGTGCCCTTTTTCCTCACCTCAGCTTATAAAAATTATTTCCGTGCCAAAGATATTTTGCAACGAGCCGGGGTGAAATACACTGCCACCTTTACCGACAGAAAAATGACAATAGAAGAGATTAAGTATTAGGGGGAGAGTATGAAATTTATTATTGAAGACGGTGTTCTTGTTAAATACTACGGAAACGAATCTGTTATAACTCTTCCCTACTCCGTAAAGGTTATAGGGCGACGGGCTTTTGCCTGTGCCGAGGGCAAAGAAGTAATCTTAAACGAGGGATGTGAAAGAATAGAAAAATATGCTTTCTCTCGTATGAGAGGCTTGAAAAAAGTTTGTTTTGCCAAGGTTAAACACATAGAAAACCATGCTTTTATGATGTGTGATTTGGAAGAGGTTGTTATAGGGGAAGGGACAGAGATCATTGAGGCTGAAGCCTTTTCATATAACAAAAATCTTAAAAAAGTCCTTTTGCCAAAAAGTCTGAAACATATAGATTCAACCGCTTTTTTGGGCTGTGCTTTGGAGAATTTGGAAATATCACCGGAAAACCCCTGTTTCGAAACGGAAAACAATGTGCTTTTCACAAAAGGAAAAGAAAAAATAATTGTTTATGGTATGGGTAAAGGGGAGACGGTTTACAATATTCCCGCCGAGGTGAAAGAAATTGCTCCTTATGGTTTCAGTGAGTGCAAAAATTTGGAAAAAGTCATATTCCCTGAAGGTTTTGTGAAAGTGGGAGAATTTGCCTTCAGAAACTGTGATAATCTTAACAATATTGTTATTCCCCCAAGTGTGAAATATTTGGGAGATTGTGCATTTAGATTTTGTAAATCTTTAACAAATATAGATTTTGAAGGGGAGACTTTTGATTATTTCGGAGCTTGGCTTTTTGATAATTGTCATGCATTGGAGAGAGTGAAATTGCCAAAAACAGAGATTTTGGACGGAACTTTTTGCAATTGTTATAAACTGAAAGAAGTCACCTTCCCGGAAACTCTGAAAGAGATAACTTGGACTGCATTTCTTAACTGTAAAGACTTTACAGTTTCCGGTTTGCCTCAAGGATGTGTGATAAAGGAAAGACCAAAATAATGCACGATGCTCAATGCACAATGCACAATGCAAAATAAATTATAAACTTTACGCTTATCGTATCTATACCCCTCCTTGAAAAAAAAGAAAGGCTCATTAATTTTGCTTCGCAAAATGTGATTTTTTTACAAAAAATCACTTATCCCCCCCGTCAGTTTCTTACGAAACTGCCACCCCCCATTTTTCTGGCGAAAAATAGGGGGACACATTTAGCGATCCCATATTTTTAAGGAAATAGGGGGACACATTTAGCGTTCCAGTTATCAAAAGGGGAGATGCCACCCCCAAAAACTCGCGGAGTTTTAGGGGGAGAAGGCAGTGTGCAAATTTCTTAGGTTTTAGGAGAG
>JAFSVJ010000113.1 GCA_017445025.1 Abditibacteriota bacterium
CCCCCCTCCTTGAAAGGAATTTGCGGTTGCAAATTCAGTTCAAGGAGGGTGAGTCTAACGACTGATGCTTTTGCCGCAACAGAGCCTTTATCTCGCAAAGCGAGGAAATGTAAAGGTTTTATGAATCTAAAATCCCAAATGTCTAGTCAAAAATCTTTAGTGATAAAGATTTTTGCCGTCGGTCACCGAAAAATCATAGATTTTTCGGTTCTTTGGTATTTTAGATTACTTCTTTTTTCTTAACAAGAAAGGCTTAAGTTTTCCCCAAAGTTCGTTAAAATTGTCTGTTTTTCTGAATAAAACAAAAAACACCAAATTCACAAACAAAACGCATACAAAAAGTTCTATAATAAAAGACACCCAAGTCAAATTAAAAGAATAATATTTTTTAAACAGATAAACAACACCTATAAAAACAAATGTAATCAAATAATATTTTATCATTCTTACAATGAAAGGTCTTATGGAAAACTCTAATTTTTTCTTAATTAACACATATGGTTCAAACCAAGCGTTAGTGCAAAGGCGAGCAATTCCCGGAGATATCAATATTCCCACCATGCCCCATATTTTTCCCAATAGGACAGAAAAAATAAGATTTAACATAGCTGTAATCAAATATACATATTTGGTTTCTCTGAATATTCCCGTAGCTGTTCTAAACCCGGAAACCCCACTAATCATACCTTGAATAAAAACATTAGCCGAGATAACAAAAGTAATTAATTTAGTGAGTAAATATTCAGATCCTATCCACAAAGTGATAAAATCATCTATTAAACAAAAGATACATATTGAACAAAAACCGTAAATCCAAAAATTCCCAAAGTTAATCATATAAAAACAATCCAAAGCCTCTTTTTTGGTTTTGGTTGCAACATAATTACCCACACTGGCGGTTATACCGGAAAAAATCAATTCGGCAAAATAAGAGATACTGGCGAAAATAAGGTAATAGTTTGAATAATAACCTACAACAGTAGTGCTAACCAATACAGAAATAATAATATTGGTGGTATTATTCATTATAACAGAGCCGAGTTTATATATAAAAAGAGATTTTATGTTTTCAAAAAGGTCTTTTTTCTCTTTTTTGTCCAAAGAAGCCTTTGAAGCTTTAAGGTAAGGATATTTTATTTCAGCATAAATATATATAAATATATTTGAAGCAAGAGTGCATAAGAGCTGAACACACAAGTAAATGAAAAACTTATGAGTGAAATATAAAACTATTATCTGAAAGATATTGGTTAATATAAGAAACGCAGTTCTGTTAAATTTAATAATAAAGTCTTTTTGATCGGCGTAAAAGAGAGAGCCTTTATATACAAAGAAATAAGAGCATGCGGAATTTAAAAGATACATTATATAATATATCTTTATATGAGGAATGTCATTGTCCAAATTGACTATATATTGCAAGAAAGGCACCAAAGCCATTCCCAAAACAAAAACAGATATACCGATTATTCGGTAAATAGAACCGTAATAATTAATATTGGCGGCTATTTTTTCTTTATCGTCACTTGCTAAATATTTGTAAAGATTGTATATTATAGCGGATTCAATTCCCATTGAGGCTAAGGACAAAACCATCAATATGTTGCTAAATAGTCCGCTTATACCGAGATAATCAGCTCCTAATAGTTTTATAAATAAAGTTCTTGTAGCAAAACTCAATATCAAGCTAAACACTTGACACAGAATATTTACCGTCACATTTCTTATTGAATTTTTGGTTCTGCTACTTTCTGCCATTTATAAATCTTTTAATTTTAACTATTTGATTATTAAATATTATTTTAACAAAAGAAAACCATACGGAAAAAGGTATTTTATATCCTCTTTTCTTAACTTCTTCTATTATTTTATTTTCTAATATGCTATGACTTCGATAAGCTTCATGAAATAAATATGCCCAAAAATATAATTTATTTTTCTTATAATATTCTATATCAAAAACTTCCGAAAAAAGGTCAAGTTTTCCTAAAACATCCAAAGTCAAAACAGTTCTGATACATTTTTCACATTGTGTGCAGTTTAAATATTTATGTTTCTCTCTCCAAAAGAAACAAACATTAAGATTTTTTTGAACTATGGGGCTTTGTGCAATGTAATCGGTTTTTTCTATTCTTGAAACCTCTCCTCCGGAACAAATCATTTTAAAATCACTGAGATTGAGAGCCTTTTCTATATAGTTCTCGTAACAAGCTGTATCCGTCCGAGAAGGTTTCATTTCATTATAGGAATAACCTGTGGACAAATAATATCCCTTAATCAAGTTTCTTAAACTTAAAACACAAGCCATATTGTGAAAAGTGTGATATTCTATAAATTCAAAATTTTTATTCATTATTTGATCAATATCAGTCATTATGGGAATAAATGCCAAATCTAAAGTTTCGGCAACTTCCTCCCTTTTGTCTGTATATTCCCTCGGAATGCCTTCTTTTATTTTATCGTATGTAGTGTTATATATATAAACCGTGGCAGATACAGCACTCTCACCTTTTAAATTTTTCAAAATAGAATAAAAGGAATCCACCCCCAAAGATATACCTGTGGCAAAAATTCTCTCACCTTGTGCCCTTTTCTCATTCTCCTTAGGAAGATTAGTTTTCCATCCCCCCGTCATTTGCCTTTGGCAAATGCCACCCCCCAAGCTTACGACCCCAAGGGTTCCCGGAAAATTGAGCTTGCGAAATTTTTTGGGATTTGGGGTTAGGGGGACAGATGAATAGATAATTTTACTCTTTCCCTTTCCGCACCCCATTTCGGCCAATAGGGGGATAAGAATATTCTCAATATTGTTAATCAGATCCAAAGATACATAACCAGTTTCAATTATAATATCCTCATCTCTTTGACAAGCGAGGAGAAGAATAGCCACAAGAAAAGGATCCGCGCAATTAGGATCCAAATATTCTTTATATTTCTCCGGCACAGCGATAAAGGCTTTGTTATCTGACTCCCCAAAAGAGACACTGCACTCTATGCGACTGAAACCAAATTCGGTTTTTAATTGTATATCTTTGATTATCATTTAACAAAATCCTTAACCCGAAGAGAAACATACAACAAGAAAAATAATCTGTATTTTACCGAAAGGAATAAGATTTTTTTCTTGACCGATTCAAAGGGTATATCTTTATATTTAAATAAATCTTTGTAAAGAGAAGAGAGCAAAAGACAATCTTTCTTAAAAAGCTTGTAATTTCTTTGAGAGAAACTGTTATATATGCAACCGATAATATGTCTTGCTTTTAAGCCCTTAAGCCTTTCACTTTCAAGAGAAATACCACAGTTTTGGAAATATTCTGTAATAAGCTTTTCCTTTTTTTGCACCATTTCCGGCTTGTTTGGTCTGTATCTGTTTATTAATGAATCATCATGTGGACAATAATGATATAAGGGGATATCCACAGTCTTTACTTTTCGTGAGTTTCTCGTAGCATACAGCTCGAAAAACAAATCTTCCGTATAAATCTCTTTTTGAGGAATAAAACAATCATTATCTATAACAGATCTTCTGTAAAGCCTCAGCCAAATAAAAACTTCATAGTAATATTTATCCCCGGTAAGCTTAAATACGGAAGGCTTGAGTAAATCTTCGGCAAATCTTTCTTTTAATATCTCCCTTTTTTCATATATTATGGAAGTCTCCCTATTTTCTAAATTAACAAAATAAGATGCTATAACCATATCCGTTTGTGGATCAAATTCATTATATAGAGTTTCCAAAAAGTTAGGCTCAATATAGTCATCAGAGTCCAAGAAACAGACAAACTCCCCCACGGATGCCTTAAACCCTGCCCCTCTGGCAAGATTGGCACCTTGGTTTTTCTGATGAATAACCTTTATTCTACTGTCTTTTTGTGCATACTCATCACAAATTAAAGGGGACCTATCCTCACTTTCGTCATCCACCAAAATTATTTCAAAATCTTGATAAGTCTGCCCCAAAACACAGTCTACACAGCGATTTAAATATTTTTCTACATTATAAACAGGAATAATTACGGAAATCAAATCTCATCTCCCAATTATCTCTTCCAATTTAACTCTCGGGAACAATTCTAATTTTCCGCCCCGAGTAGCGTTATATACTTTAATACCTTGTTCCTCAGCCAACTTTTTCATAGATTGAAAAGCAAAAAACATATTATCGGCATCCGCTTGAGCCAAAACTTGATTACTTTTGTAAAAATGATTTTGCCCCACTCCCCCATTTTCATAAGTAGCAAAATAAGAACAATCCTGGCCCAAAAAATAAATCTCCTTAAATCCCATATATAAAGCCATTTGGAAAGCGGTAAAAGTCACAGTATGCCCGGCACAAATATAATCATCTATATCCAAATGCCACTTAGGTTTCATTTTTTCCAATATGGTTTTTTCCCTCAGAATTATAACATCTGAGTCCAAATATGGCTTTGCAAACTCTTTTTCAAACTCAATTCCTACGAATTTAGCCTTTGCCTTGACCTTATTTATTATATTGTCAAAATCATCTCTCACAAACCCACGATCGTTTACCAAATAATAATAAGGTTTCCACTCGGTTTTATCCGTAATATAATATATTTTATTACAAGAAAAAGATATCTCGTCTTTTATAATATCCAAATCTTCCGGAACAAGACTGGGACCGTTACCTATGATAAAACACCTTTCCCCTTGGTGAATACCCTTAAAGCTCCTTATCCTTTCCGGATAATCTGTGGTCTCATACCAAATAAAAAGCTTTTTCTGCAAACTTTTTCTGACTATTTCCAGTCGCTTAGCATTGATCGGATGAATAATTTTATAAAATAAGGAGTTTCTATTCATAACATCTGCCTAAAAAATTGATTATATATTTCTAAAATTCTTTCCTTCCCAAAGAAATATCCTCTCACTTTTGCCATTTCTTTATAATGATTAAGTAACTCTTTGTTATCTATAAGTTTAGTAATGCCCTCATAAATAGCTTGTTCGTTATTATCAACCACAAGACCGTATTCGCCTCTCTCTCCCAAAAGCTCTTTGGTTCCTGAAACCCGAGTTGAAAGAGTGGCACACCCTACATATAAAGCTTCCGTCACAGCTGTGGAAAGGCCTTCGGAAAACGAAGGACATACATACAAATCAGCCTTGGCAACATAAGCATAAGGGTTTTTCTTGTATCCCAATAAAGTCCAAACCCTTTCAAGATTGTTTTCTTTGATATACTTTTGTATTTTAGTTTTTTCCGAGCCTTCACCCAAAACATAAATATGAGTTTTATATCCGGTCTCTATAAGTCTTTTTTGGACGCTTGCCAAACGAATATAAGCCCTTCTGGGATTCATACTGCCCACAGAGATTATATTAAATTCATCTTTATTATAAGAAATATCAACATCACTTTTTGATATTTCTCTGACTTTTTCCGAATCGTTAAGATTGTATATAACTTCCGTTTTATTTATATTAAAAATTTTATCAAAATGCTCTTTAACACCTTCTGAAACACATATTATTTTATCAAACAGGGAATATAATTCTTTTGCCTCTTTTAAGCTTCGGAAAGCCTTCTTTGCGTCAGCTTCCCCTGCCATGGTGCAATGAATCCAAGCTATTCGCTTTACATTTGGATTATCAGAGCCGGCAATAATTCTTGCTGAAGGCCCCTCCAAAAATGCCACTTCAATATCATAATCTTCTTTTATAAATATTCTGTGAAGAAAAGAAGGTGAGAAAAGTTTAAAAAAATGAGACCATCCCCGAGGTATTTTGGAGAGACAATATTTATAATGAACATCCTTGTTTAAAAATTCTCTGTTAACCCCTTTGTCTGATATGGTTTGAATAGTGGGATCATATATGTTTTTATCCAAATTATTGGCAAGGTTTACAAGAACTTTTTCAGCTCCACCCCCACCCAAATCAGGTATCAAAAACAATATTTTAATCTTTTTTTCCGTTATGTTCATTATTCTCTGCTTTCTGCTTTATCTCCCCTTTTGATAAAGGGGACCGTTAAATGTGTCCCCCTATTTCCTTAAAAATATGGGACCGCTAAATGTGTCCCCCTATTTTTCGCCAGAAAAATGGGGGGTGGCAGTTTCGTAAGAAACTGACGGGGGGGGATAAGTGATTTTTTGCCAAAAAATCACATTTTGCGTAGCAAAATCATTCTAATTTCATATTTCTGATTTCTGATTTTTAAATTTGCACCGCAAATTTATTTTTTGTTTGCTCTTTTAATATATATTCCCAAAAGAACACCAAAGGGAAAAGCCAAAAATGTCCACAGTTTTTTTGGTGATTCTTTTACGGCATATTTTAATCTCTTTGCCAAATAACAACTTGAAACATAATGAATATTGGTTTTAAAGAGAAAAGCCCACCCCATGCCCGGGATAGTCATTATTTTTTTTCTTCTTTCCGCAAACCCTCTTGGACTATTGTTGTATTGACTAATCATAGAGTCGGTCATACCACCTTCTCTGTATTCAACTATACAAAAGAATTCATTAACGCAATATAATTTCCCATATTTGTCCGCTTCCAAAAACAACATAAAAGGATTTAATATTTTCTCTCCGGGAAAGGTTGGTATAGGTGCCACAGCTTTTAAGATATCTGTTTTGTGAATATATTTTTTATCACCTTGAATATGATATTTATACTTGACCTCATAAGCGTATATATCCGTCACATCAGGAAGATAGTCCTTTATGACCTTTCCCTTTGTGTCACAATCGAGACCTACAATTCCTATATAGCCTTTGTCTTTTATTTTATTCCATATATTTTCTATTTTTTCTATGGCATTAGGTGGTAGTTTATCATCAGAATCAATACACATACATAATTCCGTATCCATATTTTCTATGGCAGTATTATATCCTGTGTGAAGTCCCCCGTTTTGTTTGTAAATATAGTCTATTTGAAATTTATTTTCTTCTTTCTGCCATTTTGCTACCAACTCGGCTGTATTATCCTCGGATCCGTCATCCACCACAAGCCATTTAAAATTAAAGGAAGTTTGATCTTGCAAACTTTTATATAGTTCCGGCAATAAATTTGCTCTGTTATATGTAGGCGTAAAAACGCAAATTAAAGGTTTCATCATAATTATTAATACCTTCCCCCCCTCACCAAGGGCTCCCGAAAAGCCTAAGTAGTTAGATTCACCCTCTTTGAACTGAATTTGCAACCGCAAATTCCTTTCAAGGACCCAATCCCAAAAAGTTTCGCTTTTCTATCAATGAACCCCCTTTAGGGGGGCTACGAGGAAAATGAGGTGCCACGATTTCTTTGGTCAAAAAAGGAGAAATAAATGGTGGCGATCAAAGACGCAAATGGTAAATATACCCTAAATTTCCGAAAATGTGTTATAATAGAAGTGGTGGAGAACCACACTTCAATCCGGGAAACGA
>JAFSVJ010000114.1 GCA_017445025.1 Abditibacteriota bacterium
AATGATAAACAATATGTTCTTGATTCTGATGGTAATATTTTGTTTACTTGTTTAAAGGATTATATTATAAAAGAAAAGAAACAAATATTGTATGAAAATAAATATAATATGATTGTTTTTGGTGTAAGAGAAAAATCTCAATATACAGAAAACTCTTTCTATGGTGAAGATATAAATTCAGAAATCTTTGCCAATCTTGAAGAGTTTGATAATGCAATAAAGAGTAAAATTTATAATTATGGTGTGGTTATAAATGCTTTATATCCTTATTTTATATATACGGAAGGTAAAGATGTAGAAACATATAAGTTTTTCAAAACTGAGGATGAAGCAAAAAAATATGCTATAGAAAACAATTTAACATATAAGAATGTTCAAAGACCGATTTATTATGGCATTATGGATAAAAGCGGAAAAATAGTTTTGGAGCCTGATTATGTAAATATATCGGAATTTAATGAAGAGTATGTTTCTGTATTAAATAAAGATTCTAAACATGGTGTTGTTGATATAAAAGGAAATGTAGTTGTTGATTTTAAATACCCATCTCAAATTCATTATTTGGGAAATGGTATGTTTTCTTATGGAATACAAAATAGGTATGAAGAAAAGATAAATGATGAATATATAGATGTTAAATTTGAAGATAAAGCATTTGTCATTGATAAAACCGGTAAAGTTTTAGTTGAGTGTGAAAGTACGTACGGATTGTTTGATAACGGTCCGATTGTTATAAAAAAAGATTCCAAATATCAATTATATGATCTTAATTTAAATCCAATTTCAAAAGAGTATGATTTTTTAGATCATAATGCTTATTATGATTTTCCATTTAACTTTATTTATCTATATGGAAAAGAATTTAAGAAAACCAAGTATGTAGTGGTATATAATAAATTATGAGGAAGTTTTAAAATAACCTGTTAAACTTGGGAGTAACCAAAATGAAAAGACTATTTATTGTTTTAGCTTTATTATTCACTATTTCTTATGTCTATGCTCAATATAATAATGAAGAGTATAGTTTTTGGTCAGGCAAAGATTTAAGTGGTGGAATAATTGATCTTGATGGTAATGAAATAATACATCCCACTAAGGGCAAACTGTTTGATGTTTTAAGTGATACTTATTGTTTAACAAATAAATCATGGGATGAATATGGTTTTTGTGACAAGGAAGGAAATGAAATAATTCCTGTAGAGTCAAGTATAGAGTATTACACCATTAACAATTATCTCCCGGCAGCCGTTGGGGGTAAAATAGGTGTTTATGATTTAACCGGGAAACTGATATTTCCTTTTAAGTGGTCCCGAAATTTTGATGAGTTGGTTCCCTGTTTTGCCACTTTGCAAAAAGGCACTTTGTTAGTCAATCAAGACGAGAAATTCGGATTGGTTGATTTAAATGATAAATTTGTCTTGCCTTTGGAATATGATATGTTGAGAGGAGATATAACCCGAGATTTGGAAATGTTTATAAAGGGACGAAAGGGAGATAAATATGGTTATTATGACCTTGACGGAAGTGTGATTGTCCCTTGCGAGTTTGATTATATAGGTGAGTTTTATCATTCTGTGGCATCTTGTATGAAAGGCAATAATTGGTATGTAATAAATACCAAAGGTGAGATAATATTTGGTCCCACTGCCGAGTATGAGAGAATTTATTCTTGTGACGAAGATACATATTTTGTCCAAAAAAAGGGGAAAATAGGGATTATTGATAAAGGTTCTCTTGTAATGCCTTGTGAATATGAAGGCAAAATAATTACATCAACTGACAGTGATCCCACAAAATATGATATTGATGGAAATAGTTTTCAAGATATAATTACTCTTAAAGATGACAGTAAACAATTTGTGTTTGACGACAGTGGGAATTTGTTGTTTTCCTGTTCCTTAGAATATAATTTTAATAGGTCTTATTATTCTGAAGGAATGATAAGTTTTATGGTAAAAGGAAAAACACATATAGAAGAGGATTCCTTTTCTCTTCCTGATGATTATAAGATATTTCAAACAAAAGCAGAATTTGATGAGTGGACAAAAAATAAAATTGTCAGTTGTTGTTTGATTGTTGAAACAAATCAATATGTTTTGTATGTAAATGATAATGGCGAAAAGTATAAGTTTTTCAATTCCGACAAAGAAGTGGAAAAATATGCTTTTGCTCATAATATAGAATTTGGAAATGTTCAAGTAGAAGAAGTTTTTGGTTTAATGGATAGTAAAGGGAATATAGTGTTAAAGCCGGAATATGAAGGAATTGATAAGTTTATAGATGGTTATGCCAGAGCAACGAACTTTGAATATGATGAATGTATAATTAACACAAAGGGTGAAATGGTTATTCCTTTTTATGATGATATGGTAAACGCAGGTAACGGATATTTTATTTGTCAAAATTATGGAGATGATCCGTTACATGAAAAATGTGGAGTTGTCAACAAGGATAATAAAGTAATTATTGATTTTATGTATGATGAAATAGAAGAAGTAGAAGGTCGTTTTGTGGTAAAGAGGGATTATCAATGCCAACTTTTTAATAATGAAGGAAAGCCAATATCAAAAAAATATGACAGAATAGAGACGATGGGAAGAAACTATGGTGATAAGAGCTTTTTATGGGATTTCGGAGAGAAACCAAAACCTCAAAAATACTTAGCTGTCGTCAACGGAACAAGGGAATATGATAAGAAAATGGATATGGATGAAGACCATATAGGAGTTCCCGGAATGGCAAGCCTTAATCTTTCTTTTATTGAAAAGATTAAACTTTTCTTTATAAATCTATTTTCATAATTCTATGAAGCCCCTTCACAGGGGCTTTTTTTTACATTAACTTATATGATTCCATGTCTACCATTGATAAGTCTTCATTTGAGGCAACTATCAGTATTTTTTCATATATACCGCCGGCATTTCCACCGGGGTTTCCGACTATAATTGAAATATCATTTTCACCTTCATTAAGGAAAGGTTTTATATCAAATACAAAGGGTTTTGCCCATAATATTTTTGTTGGAAGTCCTGTAGATGCTACAGTATGAGTGTAAGCAAGCTTTCCGTTGATATATACAGTTGTTTCTTCGTCTACAGAGCCAAAGAACATATTAATATACTTTTTGTCTATGATATTATCCTTTAAAGTGAAAGTTTTCTTATACCATGCGTTTTTGAGATAGTTTTCAATTCCAAAATCAGACCAAAAGACTTTAATTTTGGCGTCTTGCCAATTTTTACAGTTATATCTCGGTTTAAAATAACCTTTATTAATTCCTTCATCATTTGGATCAAGGATGAATTTCCACTTATCGGATTCCATTTCTTGTATAGTCATATTGGTAATATCTAAGTCAAGAACTGCTCTCTGATTATTAATTAATTTTTGAGCAAGTTTTGAGTGATCTTCTTCGGAAAGAGTGAATTTATATTTATTATATAATTTTTCATAATCGTCAATTAAGGATTTATAATAGGTTTTTTCCTCTGTTGTAAATTCTTTTTTTAAAGATCTCCTAAAGTTTTCATAGTTAATATAACCTATGTTTCTTGATAATATTAGATAAATTAAAGATATTCTCTCTAATTCAACCCTTTCTTTCATGTTTTCATCTTTGGCAAGATTAAGAGCTTCATCCATAAGATTCATAGATTCATTTATCCATTTATCTGTGTATAGTGAACACTCGGGTGACCACCTTATACCATCTGTGTGCCAAGGGTCTTTTTCTTTGTTTCTTAGGTCGTGAGGCTTTTTGTGTCCTTCTTTCCAAAGGTTAAGTAAACCGACTTGATACTGATAAATAGGCTCGGCACATTCTCCATAGTAGCCATATATAAAATCTTTCATTAGCTCTTCAGGGTCAAGGTCAGGGTTCCATAAAAGTTTTGCCCAAATCCATGCTTTCATTCTGCCTGAGTCTGAAATGGAATTAGTGTTAAAGTTTCCCTGCATAAAGATACCACAGCCACCTAAATCTCTAATAATTTTGTTGTTTTTGGCAGTCACCAAGATATTTGGATAAGGCATAATATAATGGCTATAATTGGTTATATAGGTCCAACATGTGACCTTAACACCATAATCAGCCCAACTTTTTAGACAGTTTCTAAATTGTTCGGTTTCGTCTATAGAACAAAGGGGGTAGAACCAATCATGGCAGTCTGAGCAAACAAGAATATTTATGTTTTTGTTAGGTTTTAAAGTCTTTGGAGGTGTAATATAGTCCAAATATGCCAATGTTATAATTTTGAGATTTGGATATATTTTGTTTACTTTTTCAAGTATGTAGTTAAGGCCATATATAAGACAAGCTGATTTAGAACCTTCTTTTTCATATATCTTTTTACATTCTTCACATTCACAAAGTGGTGGCCCATCCTGTGGTGATATGTGGATACAATTAAAATAATTCTCTTGTTTAAGTTTAATGATTTCTTTTGCAATAATATCTAAGACTTCTTTGTTGGTCCAACATATTTGTCGAGGTTGTCTTTTCCCTTGTTCAAGAGAAAAATACTCTGGGTGGTCTTTAAAATATTTATTTGGTGGAATGAAATTAAAGGATGTGTGAGCCAATCCTCCCCAAGACTCCCAAGCACCACCAAGTTCCTTAGGAATAAGTTTGTTTGCATTACATTTATTAAGTAAAGCAAATTCTGTGTTTTGTGCTTGGTTAATATATGGATCTCTCGCTTCAAATACAGGATTTACTATCCTTGGGGTAAAGGAAATAGTATTAGTGATTGGTATATAATCTTCATACCTGTTCGCACTCCAAAACCTAAACCCAAGGTCTTCTTCTAAAAAAGAATAAACAGCGTAGAGCGGTCCTCTGATTTCACCACCAAAGAGGTAAATACCTTTATTATCTCCTTTTATTCCATAACCTTCAACATCAATTTTGTCGTTTACGTATGGACTTTTTTGATAAAGAATAGTATTTCCCACAGATATAAAAGAGCCTTCTTTGTATTCTGAGTCATTAATAATAGGTATATTTTTCCTTATCATTCTTGACAGATAATATTCTAAATCTTTTATGGCTTTAATTACTTTAATGTTAGGATTTGTAGGAGAAACAATAACACATTCCTTTATGCTAAAGGATATATCTTCTCCTATTGGTTTAAGTGAGTTTTTCCATTTTGGATTAGGTTGATTATCTTTTGCATATAAGGTTATTGATATTAACAGTAAAATGACAGCAATAAAAATAAATTTCATAAATACTCCTTTTATATGATATTATCTGTGAAAAATAATATATACTCTATCCATATATATTCCCGGAGCTGTGGTAGGGTCTCCAAGCCCAGCAAAATATAGATATGTATCTTTGGTTGTATTGGCAAAATCAATAGTTCCCATATAAACAGATTTATACTCTCCGTTAGTGGATTCAGAAGTGATTTGTTTTTGTATTAATCCCTTTTGGTCTTTGTTGTATACTCCGAATTCTACACAAGGACCAACTTTTTCAAGAGGTATAACCTTGTATGATACATAAACATCTCCCGTTTTTATGGTTTTGTCTTCATATAGAGAACTTAAATCTTTTTGCAGATACCAGTCTTGTTTTTCGGCAGATAACCATTGGCATTTATTTTTATAAGCGTAATGGTCATTCCATTTCATAGCATAGTCATATCCACCGAAAAGGTTATCAATATCCCAAGCGTTATATTGAACAAAATCAATACCTTCTTTAAGTTCTTTGCATTCTTTGGGAGTATCTGTTGCTTTTTCACCTGAAATTCCATAGTAAAATATACCTTTATTCATGGCAGCAGGCTCGGCATATTGTGTGAATCCGTTTTTAGGTAAGAATGCTACAATTTCTTTCCTTGCTTCTTCGTTATCTTTGAAAAGTTTAATATGTTTTTTCGCTTCTTTTTGAACTTTGGTATCAACTCTTGCAAAAGTGCCATAAAAACATAACATATCAAATTTCACTCTGTCATAATACATAGTGTTTTCGGTTTTCTTTAGAGCATCTTTTAATATATTGAATACTTTAATCCAATTATTACTTGTCCATTTAGGACATTCATTATGAGATTTTATCATTATGGAATTTATATATTTAACCAAATCAAACATATCTTTTGAAGCAGGTCCGTAGTAGGCTTCCATAAAGTCTTTGGTTTCTTTATCAAAATCAATATCCGGGTTCCATAATAATTTTGCTATTATGTATTGTTTGTAATATTCAAGTGGACCGTTGTAATTTCCGCTACAACCATGTGAAAATACAGCCACAACATTATTATCTCTGTAAAGCTTGGCATTCCTTTGAAGAACATGGAAATTAGGTTTTAGAGTTGAATAATCACCAAAGTTTACTACATAATCCCATATTCTTAAGTGTTTACATATTTTTGACCATTCCTTAAGGTCTTTCATAAAGGCTTTGTTTATAGGTTCATCTATGGCATAAATATCATTAATATCAATAGAACAGAGTGTGACAATAACATTATCTTCCGGCACAACTCCACCCTTAGGAGCCGGTCTTGAATATTGATAGGCTAGTGTTTCTATATACTTGTCCGGATATTTTTCTTTAACAGCTTTTGCTACTTGGTTAATAGCTAAAATGAGCGTTCCTGATTTTCCGTATTTTTCATTTGAGGCTTTGCAGGTTTCACATTGACAAGAGGTTTTGTCTTCTCCCCAACTGTCGTTTTGAGAAACAGATATAACCTTTCTGTCAGGGTTGGCTTCAATCCATTTAAGAACATTATTTGTTAGTGTTTGAATAAGTTCCGGATTGGTTAAACATAACTGAACATATCCGTTAGATCTTTTACCATCTATGAGAGAAAAATATTCAGGATGGTCTTTATAGTATACAGAGGGGTTTATTAATTCCCAAAAAGTATGACAAAATCCAAGAATATCTACATTTCCACCATATTCAGCCGGAATAGGGGGAGTGTTTCCGTTAGATTTAGTTGCAAGATTGTGTCTCCAGTATAGATTCATGCTTGTAAAAAATGGGTGTCTCATAACATAGAAAGGAGAAATGTATTCTTGATCTTTTTCCTCAACAGATAATGTAGGCTTTTTAGGAATGTATTCTTCTTGGTATTTGATAAATTTAACTCCACAATATTCGTCAAGAAATGTATTTGTGGCATATATACAACCGCTACCCTCTCCACCGGCAATAATTAAGTTATTATTTATAAACTTTATTAATATGGAATCCGGAGTGAGCATTGACCAGTCATAATCAGGAATAATCATTTTGGAAGCTGTTTTTCCTATGTAAATATTGTGTATATTTACCTTAGGATTTGATATTATTTTAAAATCAGCTCCTGTCATATCTTTTAAGTATTTTGTTAATATTACTGATGAGTATTGTTCTGCCTTTGTAGCATTTTCAGAAAGAATTATATTACAACAAGGTTTTCCGTTGTAAGCAATATTAAATGAAAATGAGCTATAACAAGAGGTTATAATTAATAAAGATAATATAAATATAAGTTTTATTTTCATAAATACACCTTTTTATAAATAAAGTTCAAGATATCTATACTATAAATATTATATCACAATCTACATTATAAATAAATTTAATAAAAGGCTTATTTTCATAAGCCTTTTATGATAATAATTTTCATTATTGAGCATTAATGTCAAATTGTGGCATACCAAAACCTTGCCAATCCGGATATGGGTCAAATAAGAAATCTGCCATTTTTTTGTAATAATGTGCATGGCCGTCAGCAAAGCAGTAGTTAGCACCATCATTATGTCTTGCTGTTTCATAAGAGCCGGATCTATTGAAACCGGGAATAAGATTCCAATATCCAATATTATCATATATAGCACCATCACCACAGTAAACAAGAATTGATGGGTTCTTAATATTTGATAAATATAGGTTTTTATTCCAATCGATTGTTCCGTCTGTTTTGTAGCCTAAAGGCATACTCATCCCATAACCCCATGCTCCTTTATGTGAAGGACATACAAATAATTTTGTATTTTTTACATAAGGGAACAAACTGTCTTTCCATGTATAAATGTTGTGTCCGGTTGGGATTCCGGATCCGTAACACATATACTCACTAAAGTTGGGTGTTGAAACGTAAATACCCATTGGGGGTAGACACTCTTCATGGTCGTCTACATACAATTGGATACCAGTTCCAATTTGTTTTAGGTTTGACAAACAAGAAGCTTGTCTTGCCTTTTCTCTTGCCTGTGCAAACACAGGGAACAGTATGGCGGCCAATATAGCAATAATTGCTATCACCACCAACAACTCAATTAGGGTGAAACCCTTTCTTAACCTTAACATCATTTTTTTCCTCCAAATTTATTTTTTAATGATGTGTATAATTTATAATAAATTTGTATACATAACTAAAAAGTAGATATACAACTTTATTTCTTTGTTACAATTATATTATACCATATTTTATTTAGTTTGTCAAGTAATTTGACAAAAAAAATAAAAAATGTTATAATAAAGTTGTATATAAAGTTGCATACATAAGGAATTTTAAATATGAAAAACGATAAACAGCAGCAAATAATTGATTTTATTATGGAAAATATTTATAATGAAAGGTATAAACCGGGAACAAGAATTATGAGTGAGCCTCTTCTCCAAGAAAGGTTTGAAGTTGCAAGGCTTACTGTTCGTCGTGCTATTGACAAACTTGTGGAACGTGGAATTGTAGAAAAAGTTCGTGGCAGTGGCAATTATGTCCACAAAGATTACAAACAAAAGAAATATATTGTTATTACTATTATAGAATCCTTGGTAAACTCTCAAACCGGAATGTTTTATTTACGACTGATAAATTATCTTAAAGATAAAATAACTGAAATAGGATATATTCCCTATGTGAATTATGAACAACATGAGCATTACAAAACGGATGAAATTGTTAAAATTCCTCTCGATTCTATAAACATAAATTCTGTTGCCGGGGTGATTTCTATATTGGGAGATAAAAATGTTTACCAAGAGTTTGAAGATAATAATATTCCTATAATAGTTATGCAAAGTGAACATATATATAGATATCCCGGGGTCACCACCGATCATCTTTATTATTACGGACAAATAAATTTTCTTTTGGAGAAATATAATCTTAAAGATGTGCTTATGTTTAGATATGATCAAACTCCTTTTAATATAGACGGCATTTTCTTTTATGACTTTGATATAGACAATTTCTTCAAGCAAAAATATAATTTACACAGTATAGTTCAAAGTTTTAATATAAAAGATATTGCAAAACAAATGGAAAAAACCTTAAAAACCATAAATAAAACTCCGGATTGTATAGTGTTTTTTGATGATACTTTATACACTACTTGTCAAAATCTTTTTACTAAATATGATAATATATTTAAAAACACAAAAATTATTACTTTATCTATTAATAATGAATTATATTTAAAAGATTATAAAGTGTGCAAATTGACTTATTATATAGAAGAGTTTGGAGATAAGGCTATTGCTCTTATGAAAAAATATATTGATAAGGAAAATCCCTTAATTGTCCGTTACAATGTTCGTTGTCAAATAATAAACGAAGAAATTCTCGCATCAAAATAAATTATATATTATAAAAAATATTTTAATCCTTTATAATTAAACTTGCCAAAATATATATATTTATGATATAATAATAATAGGGACATTTTACGATTTGTCCTTAGAAATTTGTTAAGAGGTAAAAGAATTATGAAATACAAAGTTGCTGTTGTCGGTGCCGGTGCCGTTGGGGAAGAAATGGTAAAAGTTCTCAATTCTGAGAATTTTCCTTTTTCTGAGATAAAGATCCTTGCTCGAAGTTCACGAGTTCAAAATATAGATGGAAAAGATTATAATGTATATGCTACCACACCTGAGGCTTTTGATGATGTGGATTTGGCTCTATTCTGTGGAACTGAAGGTGCCAAGGGTGCCAGTCAACTCTATGGTTGGGAAGCTGTTAAAAGAGGAGCTTTTGTTGTAGATAATGGCCAAGATTTCAGAATGGACCCACGAGTTCCTTTGGTAGTTCCGGAAGTTAACGGAGAAGAGATTAAAAACAGCCAAGGTTTTATTGCTAACCCTAACTGTTCCACCATTCAAATGGTTCACGCTCTCGCTCCTTTAAATGCTATTTCAACAATTAAGAGAATAGTTGTTTCCACTTATCAATCAGTGTCAGGCACCGGTTCCGATGCTATTAAAGAGCTTGAGGAACAGGTTGTTAAATATGTTAATGGTGAAGAGATTGAACCCAGAAATTATCCTTATCAAATTCTTTTTAATGTTATTCCTCAAATAGCTTCTTTAAAAGATGAGTTTGAAGGATACTATGGTGAAGAGATAAAGATGATTAAGGAAACCAGAAAGATATTCGGTAATCCTAACATAAGAGTTTCCGCAACTTGTGTTCGTGTTCCTGTTTTCAGAGCTCACTCAGAATCCATTAATGTTGAGTTTGAAAATGAGATTTCAGTTTCCCAAGCAAGAGAGGCTATTAGCAAATGGCCCGGATTGGAGCTTCAAGACGATCCGGCCAATAATATTTATCCTATGCCACTTTTTGCAAGGGGTAAGAATCCAACTTATGTGGGTAGAGTTAGAAAAGATACAGGCAACCCCAACACTCTCGACCTGTGGTGTGTTGCCGATAATATAAGAAAAGGTGCGGCTTTAAACGCAGTTCAAATTGCTTTTAAAGCTATTGAATTTGGTGTTCTAAAAGCCAAAAATTAGGTAAAATAATGAATAAATTACATATAATTCCCTTAGGGGGAGTTATGGAAATAGGTAAGACCTTATGGTGCTATGAATATAATGATGAAATCATTGTAGTGGACTGTGGTCTTATGTTTCCGAATGAGGATATGCCGGGAGTGGATGTTGTCATTCCAGATATGTCTTATTTGGTAGATAATAAAGATAAAATAAGGGGTGTTTTCCTAACTCATGGGCATGAAGATCACATAGGAGCTGTTCCTTATCTTTTAAAACTTATGAGTGTCCCCATTTACGGAACAGCTTTAACACTGGGATTTGTTTCCAATAAGCTTGAAGAGCATAATCTTCTCAATACAGCAGAGCTTTATGAAGTTGAGGCAGGAGATGTTTTGGAAGCAGGTCCTTTTGAAATAGAATATTTCCAAGTGGCTCACTCTATCCCCGACACCTGTGCTTTGATTATAAGAACTCCCCTGGGGGTTATTTTTCACACTTCCGACTTCAAATTTGACAGTGATGCTGTTAACGGATACACTATTGATTTTGATCGTCTTAAGGAAATAGCCAAAGAGAATATCATTGCTCTTATGTGTGATACTACCAACATAGAAAAGCCCGGTAGGACCAAAAGCGAAAAGGTGGTAGGGGAAACCCTTGAAAAGATTATAAATGAGGCTCCCGGCAGAGTTTTGATTGCTACTTTTGCTTCAAATATTCACCGTGTTCAACAAGTAGTTGATATTTGTGAAAAATTAGGTAAAAAAATAGGTATTTTCGGCAGATCCATGATTTCCAATTGCAGAATTGCCGAAGTTTTGGGTTATTTAAAAATACCTGACAATATTAGAATTGACGAGAGTGAACTTTCTGACTATCCGGAAGACAGGATTGTTATTATGACTACGGGAAGTCAAGGGGAGCCTTTATCCGCCCTCTCAAAAATAGCTGCTGAAGAACATAAATTTATTGATATAGTAAAAGGTGATACAGTTATTATTTCTGCCACACCTATTCCGGGAAATGAAAGTTATATTATAAAGACCATTAACAGACTTTTCCGATTAGGTGCAGATGTTATATATTATCCCTTGGCAGACATTCACGTGTCCGGCCATGCCAATCAAGAGGATGTTCGTGATATTGTCAGCATCTTAAAACCTCAAAAATATTTTGCGGTTCACGGTGAGTGGAGACACTATAAACAATTTAAAAAGTTCCTAACAGATATGGGAATTGACAGAGATGATATTATAGGTCTCACTTTAGGTGATGTTTATGAATTTAACGATGAGACAGATCCGGGTGTGGTTGATAAAATTAAAGCCGGTGCTGTCCTTGTTGACGGTATTGGTGTGGGAGATGTTGAAATAGGTGTTTTAAGAGACAGAAAACACCTTGCGGAAGATGGTGTTCTCCTTGCTACAGTCACCGTTGATTTAAGCACTAAAGAGATAATCAACAATTGTGAAATTATAGCTCGGGGTGTTATTAAAGAAGAATTATACAACAAACTTTTTGACCCCTTAGCTGAAAAAGTTGATGAAGCTGTGGAAGATTTCTTTATTGACAATGACAAAGATGATATAGACACTTTGCGTTCTATTGTCAAAAAAGTCTCTGCAAAATATATTTATGAAAAAACTCACAGACGACCGGTAGTTGTTCCGGTTGTAATAGAGGTGTAATTTGAAAGTCGGTATTACAGGTATGCCGGGAAGCGGTAAAACCACTGTTTTTCAGGCTTTGACAAGGGGCAAGGTATCTATTCAGCCCTATGGTTCCTCAAAGCCTAATGTAGGTGTGGTTAACGTTCCCGATGAAAGAGTAGATTATTTTGCAAAACAATATAATCCAAAAAAAATAACTTATGCTCCCATAGAGTTTACAGACCCTGCAAGTAAAATAAATGTGGCTTCAGCCGGTGTCAAGTTTGGAGCTGAGTTTTTTAGCGATATTAAAAAGTCTGATGCCATAGTTATTGTTGTTCGTGGTTTTGAAAATGATCTTGGAGAAGCTCCTACTCCCACAAATGACCTTTCTGCTTTAACAGAAGAAATACTCTTGGCTGATTTAACTTTAATTGATACAAGAAAAGAAAGAGTAGAGAAACAACTCCATTCCGCCAAAAAAGGCACTTCTAACGCAGGTTGGGAAATGGAGCTTTTAAATAAGCTTCAAAAGTGTTTGGATGAAGGAAAAAAACTCAAAGAATTGGAATTTACGGCAGATGAAGCTGTGGTTGTTAAGAACTATGACTTTCTAACCACAAGAGATATTATTGCTGTATTAAATGTTGATGAAGACGAAATCTCTTCTCCAACAAAGATTACAAATGATTTTAACAAATATTGTGAAGAAAATAAAATTCCTCATCTTGTGTTGTGTGGATCTATTGAAAAGGAAGTATCAGAACTTTCAGATGAAGAAGAAAAGGAATTTTTGGCTGATTTCGGTATAGAAAAGCCCGCACGAGACGCTTTAATACAGATTACTTATGATACACTTGGGTTGATATCTTTTATTACTGCCGGTGAGCCTGAGGTTAAAGCTTGGACTATCCATAAAGGTGATACTGCTCTTGATGCTGCCGCCACAATCCATACTGATATTGCTAAAGGTTTCATTAGAGCTGAAGTTGCAAATTTTGAGGAAATCCTCCCCCTAGGTACTTGGGAAAAGGCCAAGAGTGAAGGAATTGTTAAGCTTCAAGGTAAAGAATATATTATGAAAGACGGAGATGTTATCTTCATCAGAAATAAAACCTAATTTTAGCGACGTCTGTCGCTTTTTTTATGAAAATGAATTATTCCGATTATATAAAAACACATAAAAATACTTCTGAAAAAATATATATTTGTCCCGGTTATTCTCTTATTATTGGAACAAGTTATATAAATAAGGGTATTAATTTTAACGTTCACTCCAAATTCGGTGAGGCCTTAACTCTTCTTATTTTTAAAAAAGGAGACATAAAACCTACATACGAAATAGAATTTCCCGAAATGTTTAAGATAGGGGACTTGTTTAATATGTATGTGGGGGGAATAGATTGGTCCCTTTATGATTATGTTTTCAAAATGAAAGGACCTTATAGCGAGAAAGAAGGCCTTTTGTTTGATCAAAAGAATCTTTTGTTAGATCCTCATGCAAGCAAAATTAACGGAATGGAAAAGTGGGGGGTAAAACGAAAATACTTACACAGCGAAACTGTCTCCGTTGATTTTTCATATAATATGGAGCCCTTGCCTCACATTCCCACAGAAGAATTAATAATATATGAAGCTCATGTGAGAGGCTTTACCATAAACGATCCTTTCTCTGTTGCTCCGGGAACTTTCTTGGGTTTAGAGAAAAAGATACCTTATTTATTGGATTTGGGTGTAAATTGTTTGGAACTTTTGCCTATTTTCGAATTTGACGAGCTTCAAAATACTAATATAAATCCATATACTAAAGAATCTCTAAAAAACTATTGGGGTTACCAAACCATTTCATTTTATGCGCCTAAAGCCTCTTACGCACAAGGTGATGTAATAGAAGAACTAAGGCATTTGATAAATGAATTACATAAAAATCATATAGAAATATTTTTGGATGTGGTATTTAATCATACCGGGGAAATGGGCTATGACGGTCCCACTCTTTCTTTTCGGGGCCTTGACAATAAAACATATTATATGTTAGATGAGAATGGAGTGCCTTACAATTATACAGGTTGCGGAAATACTTTCAATTGTAATAACGCTATTGTTCGAGAGTTTATTTTGGAAGCGTTGAGATATTGGAAATGTCAATATTTTGTAGATGGTTTTAGGTTTGATTTGGCATCTGTTATGACCAGAGATGAAAAAGGAAATGTTCTCGAAAATCCTCCTTTGGTTGAGCAGATTACCACAGATCCGATACTCGCTGATTGCAAACTTATTGCGGAACCGTGGGACGCATCAGGCTTATATCAACTGGGTAACTTTTATAGCGATGTGCGTTGGATGGAGTGGAACGGAAAGTTTAGAGATACTGTGAGAAGTTTCTTGAGAGGGGATGAAAATGTTATCTCGGAACTTATAAAGAGAATAGAAGGTTCCAAGGATTTATATGGTCAGATGACTTCTTCTTCCGTGAACTTTATATGTTGTCATGATGGTTTTACTCTTAAGGATTTGTTTTCCTATAATGAAAAGCATAATGAAATGAACGGAGAAGACAATAGAGACGGAAATGATTATAATTTGTCCTTTAATTGTGGTGTTGAAGGAGAAACTAAGGATTTGGAAATAAATAATCTTCGTAAGAAGATGATTAAGAACGCTCTTGTTATTCTTTTTACCTCTAAGGGAGTGCCTATGATTCTTATGGGTGACGAGTGTCAAAGAACTCAGAAGGGAAACAATAACGCTTGGTGTCAAGATAATGAAATTTCTTGGTTTGACTGGACCTTGCCAAAAGAAAATGAAGATATTTTTAATTGGACAAAGAATCTTATTATGTTTAGAAAAGATAATAAAGATATTTTTTCGGGTAAGGATAACATTAAATTCCATGGTGTAAAGCTTAATGAACCGGACTTATCTCCTACAAGCCATACTTTAGCATATACCTATGAAGGTGAAGAAAAAAAAATATATGTGGGCTTAAATTTATGGACAGAACCTTTATATTTTAATTTACCGGAAGGAAATTGGCAAGTAGTATTTTCAACAGATGATAATATGTGCCTAACTTCAGAGATTCTTATTGCCTCTCAAAGTGTTGTTGTCTTGATTGAAACCAAGCATTGATATATGTTTAAAAATTGAAAAAAATATTTAAATAGTGTATAATAATAATGGTAATTTTGTTTAAATAAGGTGTTTAATATGATTTTAAGAAAGTTTTTCATACTTATTGGTATTTTATCTTTAATGGGATTTATAATCGGTTGCGGAGGTAGTGCCAATACGGATAAAGATGATAATGACGTTAAAAAGACTATGGAAGATTTGGAGGACGGAATTTATTATACTCTAAGTCAAATTGTAGATTTAGAGGAAGATGAAGATAATATTCATGTTATTTATGAAAGAAATAAGTTTGTTACTCATGAAAGAGATGTCACTTTAATTGATGAAGGTATAGAAAGACCTATTGATGCATATATGGAAATTCAAGTTTTCCAAGAAGATGTTACCAGAGAAAAGTCTATAGATATGACTAACAAGTTCTTCGTTGCATTTAGTGACGGTCAAATCAGTTTGGTTGAATTGGATCAAGATATCCTTGATACTACAGTAACTTCCGCAAATATAATTTCCGAATATATTCTTTGTCCCAAAACACTAAAAGCAGGATATAAATGGATTTCACCTAATGGATATTACAGTGAAATTGTTCGTTTTGAATATGTTGTAATTGAAAATATGTCAAGGACAGCCGAGTCCTTTAGAATTGATACTTATACAGATGAATCAAAAACTCAGTTGGTAAACAAAATATGGTGGACTCCGGATATAGGTTGGTGTTGTCAATGGCAGGAATATACACCTGAAGGCGAGCTTTCCGACTATATGGTATTGACAGATCTAAGCTATGATTGGGAAGATGATGACGATTAATTTGACATTTGTATTATAAATGTAGTATAATATAATGGTGTCACTTTTATATTTATGAGATTAGATTTAACCGAAATAGCTCTTACTCCCGGTAAGAGAATGTCATACGAACTAAATGAAGAACCCTTAGGTGACATATCCGAAGAAGTTATTTCAAACGCCCCAATACAAGGGTGTTTGAAATTTACCAACACTCACGGGCTCATTTATGTTAAAGGTTCTTTTAAAACAGAAGTGAAAATGATGTGTGGCAGATGCCTTGAGTATTTTAATGTGGCTATCGAAAGGGAGATTGAAGAGGTTTTACCCGTTACAGGTGAAACTGATGACGAAAACTTTTTGGATGATTTGGAAACACCGGTTTTTGTCAATTATGTTTTGGATCTTTCAGAGCTTTTGCGTCAGTATATTTTGGTTGAAGTTCCTATCAAACCCCTATGTAATGAGTCTTGTAAAGGGATTTGTATTGGCTGTGGAGCAAATCTAAATACTGAAAAATGTAAATGTGAAGACAAAACAAATAACAATCCTTTTGCCGATTTATTAAAGGATTTTAATTCAAATTAATTACTATTTTAGGAGTTAAATATGCCACTACCGAAACGTAGACATTCAAATCAAAGAACAAGATTAAGAAGAACTCATTATAAACTTGGAACCATTACGGTTACTGAATGTCCAAGATGTCACGAAGCTTGTATGCCTCACAGAGCATGTCCTTCCTGTGGCTTTTATAGAGGAAGACAAATAATCAAGATTAAATCAAAGAAAACTGAAGAATAATAACATAGGCGTATGAAAATACGCCTTATTGTTTTGTTATTTTATCTTAAAGGTTATTAAATGAAGATTGTTGTTGATGCAATGGGTGGAGATTTTGCACCGAAAGAAATAGTTTTAGGTGCTGCCCAAGCTTCAGAATTATATGACATTGATGTTATTCTTGTAGGTGATGAGGCTAAAATCAAAGCTTGTTTACCTGCCAAATATGCTAATAATCCTAAGATTTCTCTTATTCACGCATCAGAAGTTATTGAAATGGATGATCATGTTGATGCTATCAGAAACAAAAAAGATTCTTCTCTTGTTATCTGTGCCAATATGGTTCGAAAAGGTGAAGCTGATGCCATGGTGGGTGTTGGAAACACTGCCGCAACTATGTCTGTTGCCACATTATATATAGGCAGAATCCCCGGTATTCATCGTCCTGCCATTTCCACTCTTTTTCCCGGTAAAACAACTCCTTCCATGATTCTTGATCTCGGAGCTGTTGCTGATTGTAATGTGGATAATATGGTTCAATTCTCATATATGGGTTCTATATATATTGAAAAGATTTTCAATCGTAAAAATCCTCGTGTTGCCATTTTGTCCATAGGAGAGGAGGAATCTAAAGGAAACGAACTTGTTAAACAGTCACACCAAAAATTAAAGACTTGTCCAAATCTTAATTTTATAGGTAATATTGAGGGAGTTCAGGTTTTTGATTCTTATGCTGATGTTATAGTTTGTGATGGATTTACGGGAAATGTTCTCTTGAAAGCTTCTGAAGGATTATTTATCTTTATTAAAGATTATTTAAAAGATTATTTGGATAATCACAAATTGTTATATCTTCCCGCTATGGGATTTGCACCTGCTTTTAAAGCTTTAAAGAAAAAGGCTGACTATTCCGAATACGGAGGAGCTCCTCTATTGGGAATAAACGGAGTTTGTATCATAGGCCACGGCAGAAGTAATGCCAAGGCTGTTTGTAATGCTGTTAAAGTTGCCAAAAATTGTGTTGAAGTTAAGCTTGTGCAAAGTATAAAGAATGCCATAGATGAATTAAATAATAACTAAAAGCGGTGAAAACCGCTTTATTTTTTACTGATATGAATAAGTTCAAACAAGTTTTTAGTGCCTTTAAAGAAGGACCTAACGAATTAAAAATAGTTATCTTAGGCGTGTTTATCGTTATGTTTGCCTTTGGTATATATAACGCTACCTATTATAACTTTATAACTGAAGTAATGAAAATTCAGCCTATGGAGCTTGGAAGGTTGGAGGCTGTCAGAGAGCTTCCCGGTCTCTTATTGGTTTTATTTTCATTGGTGACTGTATATTTTTCTGACAGAACTACAGGATCTATATGTGCTATGATAGCTGCCATAGGTTTTGGAGCTTATGCTAAGCTTACAACAATTGACGGTTTATTATTGTGGACTTTTGTTTGGTCGGTGGGAATGCATATATGGTTTCCTTTCCAACAGAGTATTATAGTTTCCTTTGCCCCAAAAGGAAAAGACGGAGCATATTTGGGCTTATCCGGGTCTCTTACGGCTGTAGCTCAGCTCTCAGGAATGCTTATTGTAGCAATAGTGGGTAAAGGTTTCACTTATCCTCAGTGGTATTATATCATAGCCGGTTTAATGATTATTGGAGCTATTGCCCTCTTGTTTGTCCCTAAGACAGTAGGGGAACAACAGAGAACAAACCTTTCCTTTAAAAAGAAATATATGCCTTATTATTTCCTTATTTTCTTGGAAGGTTGCAGAAAGCAAGTTTTTTTGACTTTTGCAATATATGTTTTGACAAGAGAATTTTCCACTCCATTAAAGGTTGTGGCAGTATTGATGATGATTAATAATCTTGTCAATATGTTTGGTTATCCAATTGTGGGCAGATTGGCTGATAAATATGGTGAAAAAGTTATTCTCAGAACATGTTATTCTCTGCTAATTTTCGTCTATATTGGATATGCATACAGCAAAGATGTTCATATATTGTATATTATGTATATTTTGGATAATGTGTTTTATCTGTCAAGTTTGTGTCTTTCTTCTTATGTTAAAAAGTTATGCGGTCCAAATGATTTGTTGACCACATTATCTACCGGTCAATCTTTTAACCATTTGGCTGCTTGTATAGTGCCCTTGGTGGGAGGATTGATTTGGAATAGGTTTGGTTATTCTTGGACATTTATGGCATCCATGCTTGTGGTTATTATATCTATATTCTATGTTTCCGTCATACCGGACAACAGAAAGATAAAAACGTAAAATTTGCAGTTTAGTAAGTTTTACTCCTGACCACTTACCGTTCGCTTCAAAAATTATCCCTCCCTACCCCCCCCTACTACGTGCATCAGTCTCCAAAAAGTAGACTTTTTGGAGACTGATGCATACGTAGTAGGGGGGGGGAGATAGTTCGGGGGGCCCTTACGTAGTAGGGGGGAAATTAGGTCGGGGTCCCTTGTTGGCCGGTCCCCCCTCTTTGTGATATTTATCAAAGAGAGTGAGAATAATAAAAAAGGGGAGTTTACTCTCCCCACCTTAATATTTATTAGCTTTTTCGTTAAGCTCGTTAAGTAACATTCGTTTTTTCTTCAAAACATATTCTGTTGCTTTTTCTATGTTTATATTTTCTTTTATTTTATCTCTTCTTAAACATATCTCAACAATGTTTTCACTAACTCCTTTACCTACCACTATTTGAATGGGGATACCCCAAAGGTCGGCGTCTTTAAATTTAACACCCGGTCTTTCCTCTCTTTCATCGAGAAGAACATCTACTCCGGCAAGTGTCAGCTCTTCATATAATCTTGTAGCAAATTGACATTGCTTCTCATCATTTTGATTTACTAAGGTTACAACAGCTTCAAAAGGTGCTATGGATATTGGCCATATAATACCATCTTTGTCATGACTGCTTTCAACTATGGAGGCCGGCATTCTTGAAACACCCATTCCGTAACAACCCATTATAAATGGCTTTTCTTTACCGTCATCATCCAAAAACTTAGCGTCCATTCCTTCTGAATAAACAGTTCCCAGTTTAAAAATGTGACCTACTTCCATTCCCTTTTCTTCCGTTAGCGTGCCATCACAAAAAGCACAACCGTCTCCTTTTCTTGCTATAACAATATCTTCAAAAGCATCAGGAGTAAAATCTTTGTTAAGGTTTACATTTATGTAGTGGTGGTCTTCTTTGTTTCCGCCTACAACAAAGTTGATCATATTTTTAATATCATTGTCCGCAATAACTTTATCAACTTGGAGTTTTCCCACAGGCCCCGCAAATCCAACAGGGGCTCCTGTCACTTTTTCCACAATATCAAAATCTGCCGGTTTTACTGATTTTTCACCAACAACTCTTGCTGCCTTACTTTCGTTTAATTCTCTATCGCCGCCTATGAGAAATGCATAGACTCCCTTTTTCCCTTTGAATATTAATGTTTTAACCAATTTTTTAGGTGAGATTTTTAGGAAGGAAGCAACTTGTTCAATGGTTTTGGCGTTTGGTGTGGGAACGAGTTCTAAATCTTTTGGATCTTCTTTTGGGCTTTTATGTCTTTCTCCCACTTCACATTTTTCGTTATTTGCCGCATATCCGCATTTTGGGCATACGACAATTGTATCTTCACCTTGGTCCGTTATAAGCATAAACTCTTGATTATCTTTTCCTCCGATTGCTCCGGAGTCGGCACTTACAGCTTTAGCAGAAATACCGCATCTTTCAAAGGTTCTTGCGAAAGCTTTATACATTTTATCATAAGAGATATCAAGGCCTTCCCAGTCTTTATCAAAGGAATAAGCATCCATCATAATAAACTCACGAGTTCGGAGAAGTCCTCCTCTGGGTCTTTGTTCGTCTCTTCCTTTGGTTTGTATTTGATAAAGGTTTATAGGTAGTTCTTTATATGATTTTACATCTTTTCTTATAATATCCGTCACAATCTCTTCGTGAGTGAAGCCAATGGCGTATTCAGCATCTTTTCTGTCTTTTAGTTTAAAAAGCACATCTAAATCCCACCTACCGGTTTCTTTGTAAAGATCTGCTGTCACAAGAGCCGGCATAAGGATTTCCAGGGCTCCTTGTTTATCTAATTCTTCTCTTAATATGTTTTCAATCTTTTTAATTACTTTATAGCCTAAAGGTAAATAATCATAAATACCGGAGGAAACTTTTCTTATAAATCCTCCACGGAGTAGGAGTTTGTGGTTATCCATCTCTGCTTCTGTGGGAACTTCCCTTAATGTGGGAAAATACATTCTTGTTGCACGCATATAACATAATCCTTATTTATATTACTTTTACATATATATTATATCAAAAAACACTGCTTTTTTACAAATAAATAGATTTTAACTTAAAAATTTTAATTTATTCGTAAAATATGGTATAATATTTATAGAGAATATTTGAGGGTAAATTATGAAAAAGATAATTTTTATTCTTCTGATAGCATTGATATCCGTTTATTCATTTGCGGAATATCATGGCACAAAACAGGAATTTAAAAATAACATAACAAAACAAGTTCAAAGCTTAACCAACGGAATTTATGTTGATAAGGAACAAAATTATCAAGATTGGTCAATAAAGGAAAATCACACTCTTGCATGGGAAAAAGAGGATTTTACTCCGTGTGGCATTAAGGTTGTTTTCAAAAGTTTAGAGGATAATTCTTATACCTCCATTGCTCAAGAAGATAAGAATATTATAAATAGGCTTGTAGGTATGGGAATAAAAGATGTTCTTATTTCCAACAATAACCAGCTTACACTTTCCAACCCCAAAGTTCTAAATGAAATTATTGAGCTATTAGATCTCAATAATATGACTTATGGAATAGATCTTAGTGAAGAAAGTGTTAATCCTTTAAAAGGTTATCTTATTAACCCTACACGCTACAGAATAGACGGGCCTTATCAAAATATGGAAATTGTCCGTATGTGGGAAGAGGTTGACTCCGGTATTTATATAGTTGTTAATAAATCTACAGGTGAGATTGTAGATAAAGCTGCTATAGCTAAAAGTAATAATGGTCAAATTATTATTCGTCTTAAAAGAGCTTTAAATTCAAATGAGGTTCTTCTGTTTTATCCTCATGTTACATATTTTAATAATTTTGATCTCTGGCAAGGTTATAATGAAATAAGAGATAATATCCAAAAGTATTTTAAAGAAGTTCATCTTGGACCGGGATTTAGATTTTTCTATAATCCTTTTAATCTTGATAAATTTTGTCAAGTGGTGGATCGATTGGATTTTGTTCCCAATTCTTCCGGTTTTAACTTAGCGTTTGAAAATTATTTAACCAACACTTATGGTCACCAAGGCTCTCTTTCCAGTGCTTGGGGCATTGAAATTGGTGAGGAAAGTCTGGATGAAATTTCCGATTTTCTTAAAATGTTTCCTTTATGGAATAATAATAGGGGAGCTGAATATATGTATTCACTTGTCACCGGAGAGAATATAGAGGTTAATTATACTTTCTCTTCATATTGGGCTGATTTAAGTATTCTAAAATTAAATTCAGTTCAAGAATATATGAATTCCATAAGTGTGTATATGAAAGAAAATATAGCTAATGTTCCCGTTATTTTTTCTTCTACAAATGCCTCACAAAGCTTTACCGTTTCCTTTAATAAGGGAACTTGCGACGGATTTAGTTCTTATTATAACACAGCGGATAAAGAGAATATTCGCTCTATGGGGCTTCTCTATACCTATTCAAATTCTTCACCTAAAACAACTTTATTGTTTTCTGTGGTAGATAAACCGGATATTGATAAAAATGATTTAGATTTTCTTGCCGTATCCGGATACAGAGGTTTTTATTTTGATTATTCTTCTGCAAATGTAAAGCTTGTTTCCGAACTTTTTGAGAAATTATCTGATTTCAGTCCCGTAGGTATTCCATATCCTTCTGTCTGTCCAGTTACTCCTCAAGTATTGAGTGATTATGCATTGTGGTATCCTTCTAATGATATTTTTAATATAAAGAAATTCGGAGATAATATTATTGCATATCAAAAGAACAAATCAAATGACGCTGTTTTCTTTACTCTTCATGGTAAACAAAAAATAACTATAGTCGGAAAAGATGAAAAGGATTGTAAAATAATTTATCCTGAAGGGACTAAGATTAAAAAAGGTAAAAATGTTTTAAATTCCAATGAATATACCTTTGAAATATCGGAAACTCCGACTATCATCTCCAATGTGGAATTGGAAAAGGTTTGTCCTAAGGAATGTGTGGAAGACTCTATAAAGCTTTATGAAAGCTTTATTAAAAGCAATGTTTTTGAGAAATCATTTACAAACCTTATGAAAGAAAATCTCAAGAATATCAAAAATGTTTATAACCATTCCTCTTATTTAAATGCTTATGGTATGGCAAATGAGTTTATAACCAAGTTTATGTATATGGTAGGTGCCGACGTTTGGATAGAAGGTGAAAATATAACAAAAAATTCCTTTGACCGAGTGGAAGTGGATAATAATGCCAGTCAAAAACAATATTTGCTTTTAGATACACCTGAGGACCCTAAGTTGGGTAATTATTATGTCACATGTGATGTCACTATAGCTGAAAACAGAAGTTATGATTTGTGGTTGGCAATATCTAAGGAAGAAATTTCCAGCCCAATTTCCGTTTCTTCCGATAATGGGCCTTGGCAACCGGTGATTTATCGAGAAGTGATTCCTTACTCCGATGATTTGGTTTGGGTTAAGGCTGATATTATGAATTTTTCTGCCGGTGCACATACAATTAATATAAAAGTGACAGATATGAATAAGTCTACTCTTAAATATTACTTGGCTTTGGATGCAATTTTGTTGTCTAATCAAGATGCCCCTTCCGGAATCATAAAGCCTAAATATTGTATAACTTATTAAAGCATAATGCAATATAAATAATTAATAATCAAATGATTAATGTATAATATTTCAGCAAGCTCTAAACTTTAAACCGGCTATTGTATATATTCTTCCCACTGTTATGGTAGAGGATGATTGTGCATTATACATTAATTATGTTTTTTGAATTAAATATGATAACCAATTTAACTTAAGGTTAATATGATAGATATAACAAATATTAATGCGGAATTTGAAGGAGAAGCCTTATGGCTTGAAATTAATATATATTCCGATAAAGATCAAGATATTTTAAGTGAATTAAATGTTTTTCTTAATGATGGTGAAGAAGAACAAAGTGTTTATTTGGATCAAAAATTGTCTTTAGGTGACAATATAGTTGATCTTATGTTCCCTGTTTTTCCAAAACCATGGTATCCTCAAGGTTGCGGTCCATTAAATGTGTATGAAATCTATGCTGAAGTAAAATTCGAAGAGGAAATAGGAGACTTTAAGACTTTTGTAGGATATAAGGATATAGATTATCATGAATTATCTTTTTTTAATCAATATCCGGAGCTTTTTGGTGTATCTTTGAATATGGTTTCAGTGGCACAAATAGAATTTTTGGCTAAAGCGGGAATCAATACAGTTTATACCAACGACAGACGCCGTGAAATAGTGGATTTTTGTAATCTTAAAGGTATTTTTCTTCTTTTTTATCAAGCTCCCACTTGTAAAATAAATCAAACAGAAAGTTTTAGAAAAGAAAAAAAGACTATAATCTATGATTTTAAAGAGATTAAAGATCCTTTTGTATTGAAAAAATTGTTAAAACCTGTCTATGTGGGTTGTGATTTTATATCTAACAATACAAATCAATATGTTTATGGAGTCTTAAAGCAAGGAGTTATTTATCCTGATGTAAATGAAATAGAGGTATTAAGGGAAGAGAAGATAAGGCTCGAGGAATTTTCTACAGCAGAATATGAGCCTATTGGAGATTGTGACACAAATCTTATTAAGTTTTCTTGCTTATATAGTGATGATAACATTGTTGCCAAACATATAGAAATAGGAGATAATGTCAGATGCACCGGAGAACAAATATTGGTGTCAAGATTTCAATTAAGTGAGAGTGTTTGGGAAGTGATATTAAGTTCCAACGAATTTATCCCAAACCTTCATATAGAAACAGAACAAAATATTTCCGATAATGATTTTTCTATATTTCCCGGAGAGACAGTAAGAGTCACCTTTACAGGAATTACTGATGGACTGGACTTTAAACTAACAACTAACTAAAAAAGAGCCTTTCGGCTCTTTTTTTCTGCCCCCCTAAAAAACTTGATTTTATGAGGGTGACATCTTCACTTTTGCTCGCTTTAAATTCGCGAGATAAAGACTCTGTTTTGGCAAAAATGCCCTCTCCCCTTTTGCATTCCCTCGCTTTGCGAGATAAAGGCTCTGTTGCGGCAATCTCGGGGTCCCCAAAAAGCCCTGCGAATAGCGAAAACAACCCAAGGAATCCCGAAAAGTTGAAGCATCTGCGAAAACTTTTTGGGAATGGGTTTTAGGGGTGAGAAATAAGCATCGCTTTTTTGTAAAAACGCCCAAGGGTTCCCGAAAAGTCGTAGCGTAGTAAGACTTTTTGGGATTTGGGCGACTGCTTTTCGTTTTTAGTAAGAGCCGGAAAATCTACGATTTTTCGTTCCCTTTGGCAAAAATTTTTATCACTAAAGATTTTTGACTAGACCCATTGAAACCCAAGGGTTCCATCCCTTGAGGTTTCAAGGAGGGGTATAGTTAGGGCAAGCCTATTGTTTTATAGTAACTTACTTGGAGATGGATATCATATTTTTAAGCGTAATTATCATTCCAAGCGAGAGCTGCACCGCCTAAGATGCCTGCATCGTTTCCGAGCTCGGAACGTTTAATTTCACAATATTGCTTTAATGTATCGTTAGCCACTTCAAAAGTAGTTTTTTTAATAAATTCAAATAAAATATCTGATCGAGAAACTCCTCCTCCAAGGACAAGTAAATCAGGGTTAAAGGTGTTAATTGCATTAGCACATGTAATTCCCAATAAATGTCCTATTTCTTCGAGAGTCTCAATTGAAACCAAATCATTATTTTCTGCGGCAGTGGAAATCATTTTAGGGGTAATGTTTTGCAAGTTTCCTTCACACATTTCATAGATTAATGATTTTCTTCCTGATCCTATTTTAGAAGCACATCTGTTGCAAATGGCGTCTCTTGAACATAGTGATTCAACACATCCTCTTCTTCCGCAACCACACCTTGGTCCGTCAGCCATAATAATGGTATGTCCCAATTCAGGGCTTGCACCAAAAACACCGTTGTATGGCTTTCCGTTTACAATTAATCCGGAACCTATTCCTGTTCCTAAGGTAAACATTACCATAACTTTACTGTTTTTTCCAACTCCAAAGAAATATTCACCGTAAGTGGCTACGTTGGCATCGTTTCCCATATAGAATTTATATCCTGTCTTTTTGTTTAGGGGTTGGTAAACATTAGCTCCGTCCCAACCGTTAAAGTTAGGAGACCAAAGAACCACACCTTCTTTGGGTTCGTGTAACCCGGGAGCTCCCATTCCGCAAGCAATAATATCCTCTCTTGTGCAGTTGGCAGAGTCTATGGCTTTTGATATACAGAATGAAATTTGATCTGTGGTGACTTCAATTCCTTTTTCAGCAAGTGAAGGTAATTCTTCTCTGCTGAGCATGTGACCTTCTTTATCGACAACAGCACAGGATACAGTAGTTCCTCCAAGGTCTACTCCTATAACATATTTTCCGCTCTCGTTTCTTTCCATATCGGTTCCTTTATAAATTTATAAGTATTTTTGTATATTTAACTATTTATATTATACCATAAAATTATTAAATTTATCAAGTATATAAATTAATAAATTGTGATATTCTTCTTAAACTTGAAAAAAATCTCAAAAAGGTATATAATATTTATGGTATTTTGTGAGATTTTTGATTTTGCTATATTTTGATTTTTAAAGGGGAGAACAATTATGACTGTAATGGTGACAGGGGCCGAGGGTATGCTCGGAAATGTTTTGCTACAATTACTTGAACATAAAAAAATAGCTACCATACCTGTGGATTTTAACAGTAAACATGGTGCTATTAATGCAGATATATGTAACCCTGAACAAATGTTCTCTATTATAAAAAAAACTAAGCCCGATTTTATTTTTCACACTGCCGCTCAAACTAATTTAGACCTTATTACCGGGGATAAATCAAGAGGATATAAGGTAAACGCATGGGGGACAAATGTTCTTGCGGCAGCGGCGGCATTATATAATATTCCTATTGCTTACATTTCCACTGATTATGTTTTTGACGGAACAAGAACTGAGCCTTACAACGAATACAATACTCCACGTCCCATTAATGAATATGGTAGAAGCAAACTTGAAGGTGAAAAGGTCATAAGGGATTTATGCAATAAATTTTTCATTGTAAGAACATCCGGTTTATTTGCTCCTCATGGCAAGAATTTTCCCTTGCGGATTTTGGAAAATGCCAAAACTAATAAAGAGCTAAGTGTTGTAAGTGATCAGATTTTTTCTCCCACTTATGTTTATGATTTGGCAGAATATCTTATTACATTGCTTGATAGTCCTTTATACGGAATATATCATTTTTGCAATTCAGGTCAATGCTCTTGGTATGAATTTGCTAAGAAAACTCTGCAACTTGCGGGAATTAAAAACTGCAAAGTAAAACCTGTAAAATCTAAGGACAGACCTTCTGCTACAAGCCGACCCCGTTTCAGCGTTCTTCGAAGATATAAACTTGAGCTTCAAGGCAAAGACAATGTTAGGTCTTGGGAAGAAGCATTAAAAGATTTTATTATTATTTGGAAAAAACAAAACAGTTAAGTATTAAAAATAATACAGTAAATTAAGGATATACACATGGATTACGGTAAAACAGTTAATCTTCCTCAAACAGATTTTCCTATGAAAGCTTCTCTTTCAACAAGAGAACCCATCTATCAAAAGTTTTGGGAAGATAATGAAATTTATAAAAAATGTCTTGACAAGGCAACCAAGGGTGAATATATACTTCACGATGGGCCTCCATATTCCAATGGTAAAATTCACCTCGGACACGCTTTTAATAAGGTTTTAAAAGATATAATTAACAGATATAAAATTCTTCAAGGATTTAGACCTGACTATTACCCGGGTTGGGATAATCATGGTCTTCCTATAGAAAATAAAGTTTCCGATATTTTTGCCAAGAAAAAGATTAAGCCTGATACTTTGACAATGCGAAAGGCATGCAGAGAATATGCATCAGAACAGATAGATATACAAAAAGAAGATTTCATTCGTCTGGGAATTTTTGGTCATTGGGACAATCCTTATTTGACATTAAAAAGTCAATATGAAGCTACTATTGTGAAAGTTTTCGGTGAATTGGTTGAAAAAGGCTATATTTACAGAGGTTTAAAGCCTATTCATTGGTGTATTAATGATGCCACTGCTTTGGCTGAAGCGGAAATTGAATATGCAGATATTACCAGCACTTCAATTTATGTTCGTTTTCCTTTATTAAAAGACACTAAAAATCTTTTAGAAAATTCAAAGCCCGTTTATACTATAATTTGGACCACTACTCCTTGGACAATCCCGGCAAATATGGCTGTTTGTCTTAATCCTGATTATATATATGCTCTTGTAGAAACTGCAGACAGTATATATTTATTGGCAAAGGATTTGGTAGAGAAATCATTTGATATAATGGGTATTACTGATTATAAAATTATAAAAACATTTATAGGTAACGAACTTGAAGGAATAGAGTTTAAGCATCCTATATATGACAGACCATCTCCTGTGGTTTTTGCTGATTATGTCACACTTGAAGACGGAACCGGAGTGGTTCATACTGCTCCCGGTCATGGTAAGGATGACTTTATTACAGGTAAGAGATATGGTATTGAAATCCTTAATCCCGTTAACGATTATGGTTATTATACAGATGAGGCACCTCTCTTTGAAGGTATGCATGTTCTTAGACAAGGAAACAAGGCTGTTTTAGATAAACTAACTGAGCTTGGTGCTCTTTTAAAAGCTTCAGATATTACTCACTCATACCCACACTGTTGGCGTTGTAATAAACCTATTATATTTAGAACCACAACTCAATGGTTTATGAGTTTGGATCACAACAATCTTCGTGATGCAATTTTAAAAGCTATTGAAGATGTTAAATTCTTTCCAAAAGAGAGTAAAAATAGGCTTGTGGCTATGATGACCAATTCTCCCGATTGGTGTCTCTCACGACAGAGATGTTGGGGTGTAGGTATTCCTGTCTTTTATTGTGCTGACTGTAATGAACCTATTTTAGATAAATCTCTTATTGACAGAGTATATGAAGATTCTCTTGAAAAGGGTTCTGATTCTTGGTATGAAAACGATGCCTCCTACTTTATGCCAAAGGGTTATAAATGTCCAAAATGTGGAGGAACTAAATTTAACAAAGAAACTGATGTTTTGGATGTTTGGTTTGATTCAGGTTCATCTTGCCGTGCTGTTTTAGATAATTTTGAACATTTATCATATCCTTCCGATATGTATCTTGAAGGTAGTGATCAACATAGAGGTTGGTTTAATAAATCAATTATAGTAGGTGTTGCCACAAGAGGAGAGTCTCCTTTTAAAAATTTGGTATCTCATGGTTTTGTTCTTGATGCAAAAGGTGAGAAAATGTCCAAATCCAAGGGTAATTCTATTGCTCCACAGGACGTTATAAAGGAAATGGGAGCTGATGTTTTGAGACTTTACATAGCATCTTGTGATTACGCTTATGATGTTCGTTTTGGAAAAGAAATGCTTAAATCAGCTTCCGATTCCTACAGAAAAATCAGAAACACCTTAAGATTTATGTTAGGTAATTTGTCCGATTTTTCACCAAGGGATAATATGATTGACTACAAGGATATGACCGATGTAGATAAATTTGCTTTGAGTGAACTCTGCAAATTAATTGCAGAAGTAACAGAGGCTTATGAAAATAATGAATTCCACAAAGTGTTCAGACCAATACTTAATTTCTGCACTATGACATTATCATCTCTTTATCTTGATATTTTAAAAGACAGGTTATATTCTTCCGGAAAGAATTGGCATGAGAGACGCTCTTCTCAAAGTGCTATGTATATAATCTTGAAAGCTCTTGACATAATGATATCTCCTATTATTCCTCATACAGCAGAAGAAGTATGGCAATATTTAGGTGAGGGGGGATCCGTATTTCTTGAAGATTTCCCTGTTGTGAATAATGAATATAACGATAAATTTATTGATTCAACTTGGAGTATTATTAAGGAAGTCCGAGATGTTGCCAATATTGCTCTTGAACAAGCCAAAACAGACAAGCTTGTTGCCAAACCTATGGAAGCAAAGCTTCTTATAACTGCACCAAATAATATATTAAATGCTCTTAAGTATTATGGAGATGATATTGAATCTTTCTTTATTGTTTCCAAAGTTGAATTCGCTGAAGGTGACCTTAAAGTGGAAGTTTTCCCGGCAGATGGTGAAAAGTGTTCACGTTGTTGGTTGATTAAAGAGTCTGTGGGTAAAGATTCCGAACACCCTGAGCTTTGCGAAAGATGTGCTAAAGCAGTTAGAGAATAGATGAAAAAATATTATTGGTTAACTTGTATTGTAGCTTTAATTACAATAGTTATTGACTTAATAACAAAATTTTTAGTTATTAAGTTTCTTGTAAATCCAATAGATATTATTCCAAATTTCTTTACTATAGTTAATACTATAAATAGGGGAGCCATTTTTGGAACCTTACAAGGATGGTTGCCCTTATTTGCTATGGTCACCATAGTTTTTCTTATCATGATTTTCTATTCCAAAGAAAAATTGCTTAATAATAAGCCCTTATCTTTGGCATATGGGCTGATTATAGGTGGGGCTTGTGGTAATATGTTTGACAGACTTATTTTGCCTCCTTTTGGCGGAGTTATAGACTTTTTGGATTTTCATTTAAAAACTTCTGCAAGTCTATTTTCTTATCCTGTGTTTAACTTTGCGGATGTATTTATAATATTGGGTGTTATTATTCTTTTGTTTAATTTTAAAACTAAAGAAACTTCTAAAAAAGATTTATCAAATAAAGAATGATTTATATATATTATGCATGCTGATTTATTTCACATAGGGAATTTGACGGTTCATGCTTACGGTTTTTTCCTTGCAATTGGATTTATTGTAGGTATGTATCGTATGATAAAGATTGCTCCAAAATACAATATAGATAAGAATACTCTCATTGATTTGGGTATTTACTTTTTAATTGCCGGTATTGTGGGATCAAGATTATTATATGTATTAACAAATTTGTCTTCATATACTTTAGGTGAAGCTTTTTGTCTTTGGAAAGGCGGTCTTAGTTTTCATGGTGCCATTGTTGCCGGTGTTTTGGTAGGTCTTATATTTTCCAAAATTAAGAAGATTAATTTTTTGACTATTCTTGATATTGTATGCCCAAGTGTTTGCATTGGCTATGGATTTACAAGAATAGGTTGTTTTCTTAACGGGTGTTGCTATGGAATAGACAGTTCTATGCCTTGGGCTTGTAATATGCTAACAGATCATGGTATTTCACCTTGTGAACCTGTTCAACTTTATGCTTGTGTAATAAGTTTTATTATGTTTTGGACACTAACTAAATTTGAATTTAAGAAAGATAAACCGGGATATGTATTTACTTGGTATTTAATATTTTATGGCTTTTATAGATATTTAATTGAATTTATACGCCATCACGTAGCAGGTGATTATATATTTCCTTACGTGACCGGTGGACAATTATTATCAATATTAATGCTCATTGCAGGAATTTTGATTTTATGTATTCGTTTTAGAAAAGACAATCAATAAAGGGAGTTTGATTATTATAATGAAAGAAAGATCTATGTATTGCGGACAAGTGTCTAAAAATGATGTCGGAAAAACCATTACAGTTAACGGTTGGGTTCAAAGAAACAGAGACCACGGCGGACTTATTTTTATTGATTTAAGAGACAGAGAAGGTATTATTCAATGTGTTATTGATAAAGAAGTTAATCCAAAAGCATTTCAAATTGCTGAATCCGTTAGAAGTGAATATGTTCTTGAAGTTACGGGAAAAGTTCAAGCAAGAAGTGTAGATACTATTAATCCTAATATCCCTACTGGTAATGTTGAAATTCTAATAGAGGATATTGTTATTCTTAATGAAGCTATAACACCTCCTTTCCCAATACAAGATGGGATTACAACAGATGAAATGCTTCGTCTAAAATATAGATATTTGGATTTGAGAAGACCGGAGATGCAAAAAAGGCTTATTTTGCGTCACAGAGTAATTAAATTTATAAGAGATTATATGGATGGAAAAGGTTTTATTGAAGTAGAAACGCCTATTCTTATAAAATCAACCCCCGAAGGTGCCAGAGATTTTCTTGTTCCATCAAGACTTTATCCCGGGACATTCTACGCTTTACCTCAAAGTCCTCAACAGCTTAAACAATTACTTATGGTTGCGGGAATTGACAGATATTTTCAAATAGCCAAATGTTTTAGAGATGAAGATCCTCGTGCAGACAGGCAACCTGAGTTTACTCAATGTGATATTGAAATGTCATTTGTTAATCAAGAACAAATCTTTGATTTGGTAGATGGCTTAATGCTTGGAATAGTTGAAAACCTTTCAGACAAAAAGGTTATGCATACTCCTATTCCGAGAATGACTTATGCCGAAGCTATGGATAAATATGGTTCAGATAAACCTGATATTCGTTTTGGTATGTTATTTGAAAACGTTACAGATATTGCCAAAGCTTGTGATTTTAAGGTATTTAATTCAGCTACGGAAGTTAAAGGTATATGTGTTCCCGGCTCAGCCGATTATTCAAGAAAAGATATTGACGACTTAACTAATATGGCTAAAAAATATGGTGCCAAAGGTCTTGCAACATTCCAACTTTTGCCGGATGGTGTTAAAAGTCCCATTACCAAGTTTTTAAAACCTGAAGAATTGGATGCAATTATTCAAAAGTTTAATGCCAAGACAGGAGACTTAATATTAATTGTTGCAGATGAACCGAGTATTGTTGCAGCTTCTCTTAATGCATTACGATTGGAAATGGGTAACAGATTAGGTTTGCGTGACGACAATATTTTAGCTTTCTTATGGGTTGTGGATTTCCCAATGTATGAATGGAAAGATAACAGATGGGATGCCACTCATCATCCTTTTACTATGCCAAGAGAGGAAGATCTTCATTTACTTGACACAGATCCGGGTAAGGTTAGAGCTCAAGCTTTTGACTTTGTATGTAATGGTTCTGAATGTGCTTCCGGTTCTATAAGAATTCACAGAAGAGATATTCAAAACAAGATATTCTCACTTATGAATTATAAAGACGAAGAAATTGAAAGCAGATTCGGTCATATGCTTAAAGCCTTTGAATTTGGTGCACCTCCTCATGGTGGTATAGCTCCAGGTATTGACAGACTTGTAATGCTACTTTGTGATGATGATAATATTCGTCAAGTAATAGCTTTCCCGAAAACCGCTACAGCTTATGACCCAATGACGGAAGCTCCCGATAAAGTAGATAATGCTCAACTTCAAGAGCTTCACATAAGAACAGTTGTTATAGACAAGGCTGAGTAATATGAAAGGCAATTTAGAAGGGCGGTCCTTCCGCCCTCTACTCTCCAAAGAAAAAATAGCAGAGAGAATTTCCGTTTTAGCAAAACAAATTTCACAAGATTATGAAGGCAAAGAACTTGTTTGTGTCGGAATCTTAAACGGGGCATATATGTTTTTTGCTGATTTGACAAGAAAGCTTGATATAGATATTTATATTGATTTCATCAGAATTTCTTCTTATTCAAACAATAAATCCTCAGGGACAGTTAATATTCAAATTGATTTAAAAAATGATATAAAAGACAAACATGTTCTAATAATTGAAGATATAATTGATACAGGTTTTTCTTTTTATAAAAGCGATATTGTGAATAAAATCTTAGATAGGGGAGCATTAAGTTGTAAGATTGCGGCTTTTGCTACAAAACCTTCAAAAATGATTTATCCTATTAAAATAGATTATTTAGGGTTTGAATTTCCTGATAAATATGTGGTAGGTTATGGTTTTGATTCTAATGAAATCGGAAGGAATTTAGAAGATATAGTATATTTAGACTAAATTTGTTATTCGCAAATTTAATAAGCATAAATCAGAAAATTAATATTTTAGGAATTATATATGGAAGAAAATTTTGAAAATAACAGAAGAGGAAGAAGACCTAATTATAATAATTTCAATAAAATTCAAAGAAATTATTCCTCTGATATGGCTAATGATTTTAATTATGAAGACACAGAAGATGATTTAATTAACAATTCCGAACCTGTGGAACTTACTCCTTTTAATATTGATGATGCCGAAAATGATCCAATTGATTTGACTGATTTTCATAAATTGGAATTTGATGTTCTAAAGCAAAAGGTTGAAGAATATGGTGTAGAGACTGCAGGTCTTGATAGAGACGGGCTTAAAAAAGCTATGCTTGACCATGCCAAAATCCATTCTATTCCTCTTAGGGATACCGGGGTTATGGAAAGAGTTGAAGATAAGAAAAATCCGGGTCAATAT
>JAFSVJ010000115.1 GCA_017445025.1 Abditibacteriota bacterium
AAGAACCATAACAAAAAAAGGTGACCGGGCATCTAAATTTTAAGGCTGGCTATGGTTGATTGACTTCACCCTCTTTCTCAGCCCAAAAAGTGTCGTAAACTCCACTTTTCGGGAACCCTGAGAATTGAACTGAAAATTGCATCCGCAATTTTCCTTTCAAGGGCCCACTCCCAAAAAGTTTCGGTTTTTTCAATGAACCCCCTTTAGGGGGGCTACGAGGAGCGAAGCGACCGTGGGGGGGCCGTTCGAAACTTTTAGGGATTTGGAAAAAGATGGGGTTAGCACATACTCAAACTTTTCAAAGTGGTGCGTCAGCACCACGATTTTGATTTTCTATTTTTGATTATTGATTATAACAAACTATGTCAGATACACGAACAAATGTAATGCGTCTTTTGGACGCAAAGAAAATTGAATATATATCACATTCATATACAGATAATCCTACCACAAACGGTGAGGAGATAGCTTATCATTTGGGACAGGACCCTAAGAGAGTTTTCAAAACCTTGGTGACTGTGGGAAAGAGCGGGGAACACTATGTCTTCGTGGTGCCTGTTTGTGACAGTTTGGATTTGAAAAAAGCCGCAAAATCCGTAGGAGAGAAATCCATTGAAATGATTAAACAAAAAGAGCTTTTGCCCTTGACCGGTTATGTTCACGGCGGTTGTTCTCCCATTGGTATGAAAAAGTTTTTTAAAACCACTGTTCACAAAACTGCGGAAGATTATGAGACAATTCTTTTCAGTGCGGGACGAATAGGGTATCAAGTTGAAATGAGCGTAAAGGAACTTAAAAAGATGATTAAGTTTGACCTTTGCGACATAACAGAGCTATAATACTAACTCTGTCGGTAGAGTATATAAAGGGGAACATTATGAAAAAAACCTTATTGCTTTTGCTTGTGTTGTTATTTGCTCTCTCAGTAACTTCACAGGCACAGAAGAAAACCAATAACTCAACAATACCCAAACCTCTTAAATATGCGGAAGGGGTAAATAAGTGTGAAGAAGATATTGATATTTTAACTCAAGATAAGATAGTTAAGATAATCAGAGATTTCATGAAAGACGAATCACTTTCCGGTTTTGAAATAGAAAAACATAAGATTCCTAATTATGAAACTTTAGAGCATACCCTAATTCCGAACGAGTATATGGCAAGGATTGATAATTTGTCTTGGGGAGTAAATTTAGTATATGATATTGTTATTTTATACCTTTATAGTGACCGTGATGTATTACAGAACACTAACCAGTTTATCCCAATAGAAGAATGTTTGATAAATGCAATTGATTGGCTAAATGACAAACAGATTCCTTTATTTGGTTATAAAATAAATGAAGGTCAGTTGTTTGCTCAAAAGGTAGAGTTTGACAGATTTTTCCCGGATGTTCATTATTATTTTACATTTAAACATAGAACAGATAAAGGTTTAGATACTTCCGATTTTATAAATGTTCAAGTATATAAACAAACCGGAAAGGTTGGAGTTTATACCCGAAATACAAATAATATAAAAGTTTTAAGTGATGGTTTTTTGCCACATGAACAGTTTGTTGATATAGTAAAGTCATTTTTTACCGAAGAAGAAACTAAGGGTTGCAATCTTAAAATCAATTCATATCCCGCACAAATTGTTAATTATCCCATAGATTCTCAAGGTTCACGGAAATATATAACTATTGGTGCTATAGCTTGTAATGTTTTTGGAGAACAAAATTCGGATCTTGGTATGGGAATTAAACCTATGTCTTCCGGAGAGACAGAACAATCTGCAAAAAAGAATGATTATGTTGTTTCATTTACCTTTGATGCATATAATGGATATTTGTATTCTGTGGCAAATATGCAGAATGGTTCCTTAATTCCTAATGATGTGCGAGAAAAGATAGATAAATACAAAAATTCAATAAAACAGGAGCCTCAAAAGGAACTGAAAGAATATCCCTTTGAGCTTTTGACGGTTGAGAAATTAAAAGAAATAAAGCCCACACCCGAGGATATTGAGCTTGTGCTGTTTAAAGACAATTCCGACATAAAGAAATTCAGTCAAAAAGACTGTGGAATAGAAGGCTTAACCAAATTTGAAAACACTGAAGATATTTACACATACACAAAGGATGATAATGTTTATATTTTCAGAGAAGGGTCCCCTTGGTGTTTGGTAAATAACAAAACCCTTTTGGTTAGCAATTGTCCTGTAATCAAGAAGTGAATAGATAAAAATTACAGCTTATTCCACCAACCAAAGATGTGGTGAGAAGATAAGGACTTGACAAATTTATAAAAATGTGGTATAATATATATTGCCCGTGTTGAGTGTATTTAGCTACTTCAATACAATTTTTAGATAAATAAGAGGTATATAATGAAAGAAGGAATCCATCCAAAATACACAGCCAAGAAAGTGACTTGTGCATGCGGAAATACATTTGAAACAAGATCAACAGCCCCCGGTGACGAAATTAAAGTGGAAATCTGTTCTGCTTGCCACCCATTCTTCACAGGAAAACAAAAGATTCTTGATACTGAAGGAAGAGTTGAGAAGTTTAACGCCAAATTCTCCAAATTCCTTAACAAAGAAGATTCTGAAGCAAAAGAAAATTAATTCAAAAAGTTTCAAGTAAAATTAAAGATAAAAACTCCCCTCGGGGAGTTTTTTTATATTAATGCCCTAAAAATAGACTTTTAGCCTTAAAATATAGTATAATAAAGTTGAGAATAATCTTTTTTTTAATTTTGGAGATATAAATGTTAGATATAACCAATCCTTTACTTAAAAATGCTCCATTTTGGTCATGGAATGATAATATGACCAAAGAAGAGTGTAAAAGACAAATAGAAGAGATGCACAAAGCCGGGTGGGGCTCCTTCTTTATGCACGCCCGTTTAGGAATAATCACCCCATATTTACAGGACGAATGGATGGAACTCTGTCGTTTCTGTGCCGAAGAGGCGGGGAAGCTGGGCATGAAGGCATGGCTCTATGACGAGGACAAGTGGCCTTCCGGATATGCCGGTGGTTTGGTTTCTCTTAAAGAAGAAAATCGTCTCAAAGAGCTTGTCCTTCTCAAAAAAGATGAAATAAAGGATTATGATACTGTATTGGCAGAGTTTCCTTACAAGGGAAACGTTCACTATATCTGTCGTCGTTTGACCCCCTTAACAAACGGAGGTTGGTTTAACGGATACGCTTATGTGGATCTTATGAACCCTCAAACTGTTCGTGATTTTTTACTGTCTACTCATGAAAAATATAAGGAAGCTTTAGGTGACTTTTTCGGAAAGGAAATCCCGGGAATTTTTACCGATGAGCCTTGTTATTCTTTCAGAGTGGACGGTGTCACCAAGGTTCAGTGGTCTGACCTGTTGCCTGAAACCTTTAAAAAGAAAACGGGTTATGACATTATGGATAATCTTCACAAACTTTTTTTTGATATAGATGATTTTACAAAAGTTCGTTTTGATTTTTATAATGTGACAACAGAAATGTTTCGTGAAGCCTTTACTCATCAATATTTTGACTGGTGCAACAAAAACAACCTTATATTAACAGGTCATTTTATGTGTGAAGATTATCTCTGGTTCCAAACTGAGTGGTCCGGGGATGTTATGAGCCACTACGAATATATGACCTGGCCCGGCGTGGACAAACTTTATACACATTTAAAGCAAAATGTCACCTTTAAGCAGGTGTCTTCCGCCTCTGAGCAACTTGGCAAGGAGAGAACTTTTGCCGAAATTTTTGCTCTTATGGGCAACCACACAAGTTTTCTTGAGAGAAAGTGGGTTGGTGATTGGCAAAGCATTTTAGGTTCTAATTTTATAAACTCTCATTTATCTCTTTATTCTATGAGAGGTGAGAGAAAAAGAGATTGCCCGGCAAATTACTATTATCAACAACCTTGGTGGGACCAAGAGAAAAACTTAGGGGATTATTTTGCTCGAACTTGTGCTTTCGGCACAGAAGGGAAAAGAGAGATAGATTTGCTTGTTTTTCAGCCTTTAACTTCTGTATGGTGTGAACATTCTCCTCTTGAAGGAAAGTTTGGCTATGGTGTATCTCAAAAGTATGATAAGCCCTTTGAAGATTTAGCCAAAAGGTTTATGGAAGAAAAACTTGATTATCACTTTGGCAATGAATATTTAATGAATAAATACGCCCATGTTGAAGGTAAAAATCTTGTTGTGGGAAAATGTTCTTACAGTGTGGTTTATATTCCTCCATGTTCAAATATGAATAAGTCTACATATAAATTATTACAAGAATTTTCTCACAATGGGGGAAAACTTATCTTTACGGAAGCTTTGCCCTATCTCTTAGAAGGGGAGCCTTGTAATCTTTCCTTTGAAAATTACGAAATAGTAAAGGATGTGGAGGACGCCATTGTTACTCTTAAGAAATATATAAAAACCGATATAGAAATAAAGGATTTGTGGGGCGGTAATGACGCCTTGGATATATGGTGTGAGAGAAGAGTTGTGGGAGACTCTGTGAGATATTTCCTTGCCAATACAAGAAGAGATAAGATAACCAAAACAAAGATAATATTAAGTGATAAACCTGCCCTTTATGATCTTCATTCCGGAGAGTTATATTCTTCCGATGTTTACTGTAAAAAAACAGATAAGGGATATGAGATTAACATTAATTTCACAGAAGCGGGAAGTGTTCTTATAATTACGGGTGAGGAAGCAAAGGGTTGTGCTAAAATGTGTCCCGCATCTTTCGGCTCCGGAGTAAACTTTGAAGACTTTAATAAACCTATCCTAACCATAAATGATTTTAAAACAGAGCTTATGTCCGAAAATCTTCTTGTTCTTAATGATGTTAAATTAAAGATAGGTGGCAAGATAGATGAAGGTTCGGTTCATCACGTTTGCTTTAGAAGTTTTGCCAATGCTCCCGAAGGCACAGATTTTGAAATGTGGTATACCTTTGAATCTATGGCAGAAATAGAGGGTGCTTTTATGGGCCTCGAGTGTGCGGAAAATCTGGATTTAATCTTGTTTAACGATGAGAAATTATCTGCTCCGAAAGTTCGTGGGGAATTGGGAGTTTTGAAGGATGATAAGGCATGGCTTGACCCTAATATTACCAAAATCTATCTTCCAAAGATAAAGGTCGGAGTGAACACCTTATACCTAAAAGGTAAGAAAATGACTTATATAAACGATTTCCCAATTGTTTATAAACATCACGATGACTATTGTCCAACGGATTGTGAAGATGTATATATATTAGGTGATTTCTCTCTTGAGAGAGCAGGGGACGGAAAGTTTGTCATAACCGAAAAGAAACCTATAAAAGATGCTTATAACATAACCGCTCAAGGTGCTCCTTTCTATATCGGAAAGGTTAAGGCTGTATCTTCTTTTAATGTGGATAAGGAAAACAAAAAATATTATCTTAAACTTATAAATGCCAGAAAATCATCATGTGAAGTATTTGTAAACGGTCAATCTTGCGGTCAGTCTGTAATAAAGAATGATGTTTTTGATATTACAGATGCTGTAAAGGACGGTGAAAATAAGCTTGAAATAGTATTTGCCACAACTTTATACAACGCTTTCGGACCAAATAAAAACCCCAAAAGTAGAGGAGAAAGTGTGGATGGTGCCTTCTTCGTTTTACCTGAGAGATGCGAAGACAGATATGACTTTGAAGAATATGGAATAGAAGCTGTGTGCATTTACTAATGCTCAATGCACAATGCACAATGCATTATAAAATCAGAAATCAGAAATCAGAATGATTTTGCTTCGCAAAATGTGATTTTCTACGAAAATCACGATTGCCCCCCCCCGTCTTTTTGCCTTCGGCAAAAATCCACCCCCCATTTCCTACGGAAATAAGGGGACACATTTAGCAGTCCCTAATTTTTAAGGAAATAGGGGGACACATTTAGCGGTGTGCTATATTTAAGGAATAAATATGCTTTATATATATAATACTTCCACAGATCCGTATTTTAATATGGCATGTGAGGAATATCTTTTAAAGTGTTTTGCTGAAGATGTTTTTATGCTTTGGCAAAATGACAATACCATTGTAATAGGTAAAAATCAAAATACTCTTTCCGAGATTAATTATAGTTTTGTTAAGGAAAATAATATAAATGTGGTTCGGAGACTCTCGGGAGGGGGTGCTGTTTATCACGATAAGGGAAATGTTAATTTTACCTATATTACAGATTACGACAGAGATTTTTTCTCTGACTTTGAACTTTTTACAAAGCCTGTTATTGATACTTTAAAGGACTTGGGTATAGAAGCACAGCTCCAAGGTAGAAATGATATTTCCATAGAAGGGCTGAAATTCTCCGGTAATTCTCAAGTTGTGAAGGGTGGCAGAATTCTTCACCACGGAACCATTATGCTTGATGTCAATTTGGACATACTTTCAAAAGGATTGTTCATAAAAAAAGAAAAAATAGAGTCAAAAGGTATTAAATCCGTAAAAAAGAGAGTGACCAATATAAACCAATATCTTAAAGAGAAAATAACTCCTTTGGAATTTATCCGTCTTTTATCAAATAATTTCAAGAAAAATAATCAAGGCGTTAAAGATTATACTTTTACGGATAGTGATGTTCAATCCATAGAAAAACTTGCGGAAGATAAATACAGAACTTGGGAATGGAATTTTGGAAAAAGCCCTAACTATAACATAACCAAAAAAATCTCTTTTCCGGGAGGGAATATTGAGCTTTATATGTCTGTTGAGAAAGGAATTATTACGGAATTTCATATTTTTGGGGATTTTTTCGGGGAAGGAGATATAAAGGATCTGTGTGATGCTCTTGTGGGGCTCCCTCATAATTATGATGTTTTGTTAAAAGTGTTTACGGAAAAACACTTGGAAAAATATATTTATTCATTAAATGATATAGATAATTTTGTGAAAGAAATGTTTTAAAAATGGAAAATGCAGAATGCAGAATAAAAAATTAAATGCAGAATGTGAAATAGTCACCCCCCCCTTTCGTCCGAGCGGGTGGCTTAAATTGTTAGGCTTCTATCTTAAAATTCGCATACTTGCAAATTTTACTCCTGACCACCCACCGTCTTCGACTTGGGTTGTTGGCTTAAATTATTACGCTTTTATCGTAAATTTGCAATTCTATGCAAATTTACTCCTGACCACCCACCATTCGCTTTGCGAATGGTCCCCCCTCCTTCCAAATCCCTAAAAGTTTCGCAAGCTCAACTTTTTGGGAACCCTTGGATGAAAGAAAAATTGCGGATGCAATTTTTACTTCAAGGAGGGTGAATCTATCAACTTAGGTTTTTTGCCGCAATTCAACGGCTTAGGGGGACAGATTTTTGTTTTTTTAACTTGATTTTTATAAGAAATTGTTGTATAATAATATAGTATTATAGTAAGTTAATAAATAAGTCATAAAAATGTCATTTTTTTTAGAAAAATATAAAAATAAGAATAAAAATAAAGGCTTAACCCATATTAAGAATATGGCAACCATTATTGTTTTAATGTATTTAATCATTATTTCAATAGGGACTTTGCTTTTGTATCTGCCTATTTCAAGGGTAGATCATCAATGCCTTTTACTTGATTCATTTTTCACATCCACAAGTGCTGTTTGTGTGACAGGGCTCACCTTAGGAGATACTGCCACAACTTGGACTTTATTTGGACAAATTGTAATTTTATTATTGTTTCAAATAGGTGGATTGGGATATATGACATTAGCGGTTGCCATGTTTGTTGTAATGGGCAAAAATATAGGATTACAGGAAAGGATTCAGTTTAAAGAAACTCAAGGTATAACTGAGCTTGGGGGTCTAAAGCAGCTTGCTAAAAATATGGTGACCTATGCTTTATGCGTTGAGGTTATCGGTGCTATTCTTTTGTGGATTGTTTTTGCTTGTGAGCCTACCACAAAAGGAGGTAATCCTTTTTATCTTGCAGTATTTCATTCTGTAAGTTGTTTTTGTAATGCGGGATTTGATCTCTTTGGTAGTATTTTTTCACCTGATTGTGGGCTTATACCTTTAAATAAAAATCCATATTTGCTTTTAACTTTGGCTTCTTTGTCAATCCTCGGTAGTTTTGGTTATATCGCTTTTAAAGATTTGATTATTCCTGAAAGAAAAAGAAAAAGATCCACTCAAACCAAAATAGTTTTTACTACTACAATAACTCTTTTGACCATAGGAACGGTTATATTTTTCTTTTCAGAGTTTAATCATAGTATGAAGGATTTATCTGTTTGGCAAAGTATTCTCAATTCTTTTTACCTTTCCGCAACGGCTCGAAGTACGGGAATGGGAAATGTGGAAATAGGCAGTTTAAGCATTATTGCTTATTGCACATTGATATTTTTGGAAATTATAGGTGGTTCTCCTTCAGGAACTGCGGGAGGTATTAAAACTACTACTCTTGCCATACTCTTTGCTTCAGTTAAAAGTGCTTTAACAAAAAAGGAAGATACGGAAATATTTGGCAGAAGGATTAGTAGTCGTTATGTCAACAGAGCCATAGCTATTGTATTTTTCTATATTCTTATAAGTCTTTTAGCAACCATTATCCTTGGATTTACGGAATCAAAAACCGTTATGGATCCGAATAATGCTTTAAGACTGCAAACTGATGTATTTTCTACTTTAGGAACGGTGGGACTTGCAAACGGACTTCACAGATCATTTAGTTTTGCGGGGAAAATAGTTTTTATTTGTTTAATGATTATAGGAAGAGTGGGAGCTTTAACTGTATTCAACGTTTTGGTATTTAGTAATAAAAAAATCAATCGTCGATACCCATTTGACGATGTGACTATAGGATAAAATTATGGCTAAAAAAGATAAGAAGAATTTTCTTGTTTTGGGACTTGGCTATTTCGGAGCTGAGTTGGCAAAGCAATTATATGATCTCGGTGCCGATGTGGTTGCTGTTGACCAAGATCAGCAAATAATCGCATCTCTCGCAAATGATGTGACACAAGCTATTGAAATGAACCCGGCAGACGAAGAAGCTCTTAAAACCTTAGGTATCTCTGACTATGATGCCTGCATCATTGCCAGAGGTTCTAATCTTGAGGATTCTATTTCCATTGCAGCAACTCTAAGAGAACTTAATGCCAAAAAAGTTATTGCCAGAGCTGTCAGCAAAAAGCATGGTAAAATCCTCTCAAAAATGGATGTGGATCAAATTATTTTCCCTGAAATCGAACTTGCCGACACAGTTGCTGAGCAGTTGGTGTCTCCCATAATCTATGATAAAATTATTCTCAAAGACCAATCAGAAAAAGAATCCGTTGCTCGTAAAGATCCTTATGTGATTGAGCTTTTCAATATAACCAATCAAATTGGCAAATCCGTGAAAGAATACATAGGAAATATGCCCAAGGGAACCAAGCTTGTGGCTATTCACAGAAAATCTCCCGAAGGTGAGATTATTATAACGGATTTTGAGAATGAAACCTTTCAAAAGGATGATTTGATTCTTGTTTGGGGTCCCAACCTAAGAGTTAAGGAACTTGAATAATGAAAAGTCTCATATTCTCCGAAGAATATATAAATAAGTTAAAAACAGCAAATGACCCTTTGTTTTCGGAGATAAAAGCCTATATTGAAGACATTACCGATAAGGATTATAAAGATATTTTTCACCCCTTTTGTATAGCCTGCGGAATTGAAAGCAAATACCACAAGTTTGCCTGGACTTTGCTGGCTTGTGAAATGAAGCTCTTATCCCTTTCTCTTTTGTGGATAATTGAGCCTAAGCCTATTTATCTTCAAAAGGTTATTAATATACTTTCATATCTTATCAATCTTCCTAATTGGTCCGATACTTACAATCGTTTGAACAAGACAAAAAACACATATCCGGAAACTGCGGCGGTTATGAGAGGATTCGCTCTTGCAACAGATGCTTTTGGGGAGAGCTTGGGTCCTAATTTGTTGACACAAGTTAGGAAGAGGTTAGCTTTTGCATGTGAGAGATTATATGAAATTATAGAAAACAGAGAAGAGAAATTTATCTTAGATCAATCTGATGATTGGGCTTTGGATTTGGCAACAGCCTTAGGTATAGGAGGAAAGCTTCTTCGTGATTTTGACTCTCGGTCAGAGGGTTGGAGGGTGGCCTCCGTATCTTTGGTAAAAGGATTTATTGATAATCTTCCCTCTGACGGCTCCCACAGAAACGGACTTTTGCGTTGGGAGTATTCCCTGTTTAATATTTATACCTTTATTCATGTGGTTTCCGGGGAAGACAGAGAGGAGTTGTTAAACTCTGAGAATCTAAAGAAAATAAGATATTTTGCCATTAATCAAAGTGCCGCTTTATGTTCCAATGTCAGTAGATTTGACCAAGGTATTCATATAAGTATTTATAACCCTCTTAACGGTTTTATTTCCAAACTTTTGGCAGAGATCTACAAGGACCCCTATTTAGCTTGGGGAATAAAAACAGCTCCCAAGAAAAATTATTATCACCCTTTGGAGATATTTTTTACAAATAATAAATCACAAATCACAAATCACAAA
>JAFSVJ010000116.1 GCA_017445025.1 Abditibacteriota bacterium
CCTGGCTTAGGCTTATCTACAGGGCTTTACCCCCATAGGGGGGGAAGGGTGGTGCTCCTACACTACCGCTTCCCGTAACTGAAGAGGCAACAGTTGCTAACCCTTTGATTTTGCTTCGCAAAATATGGATGTTTTTTTATAGATTTGCTACGCAAATCATTTTTCTTCTTATAATCGCAAAATCGTTGTTTTCCCATTCCCAAAAAAGTTTCGCTTATCGCTCAACTTTTTAGGTTGAATTGTGGCAATCTCGAGGTCCCCAAAAAGTTGAGCGAATAGCGAAAACTTTTAGGGGTGAGAAATAAGCACCGCTTTTTTGTAAAAACGACAACTGCTTGCCCAAATCCCAAAAAGTCTTAACGACTTTTCGGGAACCCTTGGGACGTTTTTAGCAAGAGCCGGAAAATTATAATGTCCATCCCCCCGTCAGTTGCTAATGCAACTGCCACCCCCCAAGCCTACGGCTTAGGGGGACAGATTTTTCGGTGCCTTAAAGAAAGATGACGGGGGGATGGACATTCCTAAACCCCCACCCGCTCAATAATAAAAAAATCCCCCTTTCCAAAAATGAAAGGGGGACAATCCCTTAAAAGGGAGTAGTAGTTTTTAGATGAAGATGATTTATAAAAACAATATTGCTGCTCCTATTATAATTATTAACACTATAATTATGGGAATCAGACAGCAGCAACCACCATCATAATGCTCATAATATTTCCATTTTCCGTTTACTTTTACCCATCCATTATGAAATCCCATTTATATACCTGCCTTAGTCTTAATCCCTTAATAGGGAGTAGTAGTTTTTAGATAGATACTTTTTCATTTAATTCAAATAACAGGGTATAGTCTTAATCCCTTAAAAGGGAGTAGTAGTTTTTAGATAGCTACCATTATTATACCATATTTTTATATATAAAATCAAGCCCAAAACAGGGGGGTTCCGAGAGGTCCCCCCGTCTTGCCTTACGGCAATCCACCCCCCAAGCTACGCTTAGGGGGACAGAATTTAGCGTTCCCCGGGGCTTGACGGTGTGTTTGCAAGAGCCAACTATAAATTTTAAAGCCCGCCAACCATAGTGGGACGCAGTCCCACAATTATTGTGCATTCTGCATTTAATTTTGCATTGTGCATTAAATTCCATCCCCCCGTCATCTCTGCGAGATGCCACCCCCCAAACCTGTCGGTTTAGGGGGACAAGAAAGAAAGGAAACTCTAACGTAGTAGGGGGGCAGGTGAGGGAAACCCTAACGCAACTTAGGTGTGCAAGAAGTGTGGGCATTCCGGCAAAAAAAAGAGCCTTTCGGCTCTTGTTTATTTTCTTAGCATAGTTATATAATCTTTAGCTATTAAGAGGTCTTTAACTGCTTCTTCAGGTTGTGTTTTGACGGGAATTTCACCCTTAACAGCCTTTACAAAGTTTTCGGCTTGGTGCTTAAATGCATGAACTCTCGGAAGAATGGGAGTAATAAATTCCGGCAGATCATTTCCGTTATCTTTCATAACTTTTACACGGCCCGCATATCTTTCCGTCAAAGGAGCAGGCAGGTCCACTTCCACATATCCTTTTTCAAAGCATACCATATACTTTTCAAGCCATTCGGTAGTATTGATAAAGGTTGCCATTTCAATAATTCCCGAAACACCTGTATTACTTTCAAAAGAGAAGAAACGTTGTGCGTTGTCAACAAAAGTTAATTTATAATCTTCTCCCAAGAAATATCTTACAGCATTTACTTGGTGAATATAAAAGTTTATAAAACTTATATAATCGGCATATTCCTTCTCGTTAAAATAAGGAACAGGCTTTTCTGATTCAATAGGAGGGTAAGGCTCTTGGGTTTTGATAAGTTCACCATCCATATTGGCAACCCAGTCTCCTCCCGGCATTGTGACACGAATATATCTCATATCGCCAAATTCACCGCTTGCTTTCCACTCATCCACAACCTTTTTGGCATATTCCATAGCGGGGTCGCTTCTCTTGTGATATCCCACCATATAAATACAATTGTTGTCTTTTGCACACTTAACAAGTCTTTCACCGGCTTCGGGAGCCACTGCCATAGGCTTTTCCGTAAAAACTGCCACACCTGTTTTGAATATGTCAGGAAGCATATTATCATAAATTGTAAAGTTTTGAGCACATACAACCGCATCCAACTTTTCATTTTTAAGCATATCATCTATAGATGTATAAACTTTCGGAACACCGTATTTTGCTGCCACCAATTTACCCAAATTCGGTCTGTATTCCGCCAAAGCCACAACTTCGCACTCGGGAATTTCCACATAATTCTTTAAATGTGCCAGTTGACCCATAAAACCTGTGCCGGCAAAACCTACTCTGACTTTTTCCATTTTAATCTCCTATTTAATCTTCTCTTTTGAAAAGGAATAAACCTTCTTTTCCGGGAGCTATAATCTCAAGCTTTCCGTCATTATCAATATCTTCACACCAAAAATAGATACCCAGTCCGGAACACCTTCCGGGAGTTCCGTCATCTATCATAAACCTTTCAAACTTCCCCTCTTTAAACTTAAAATAACAAATAAAGACATCATCCAAATCTCCGGGATCGTTTCCGTTATGAGCTTTCCAACGCTTACCTGTCAAAACTTCAAGTTCTCCGTCTCCGTCAATGTCTGCAAGTTGCATATCATGGTAAGTAGCTCTCTCTTCATCTATTACATGGTGCTCCCATACACCTTCACCCTTATGCTCCATCCAATACAAACCATAGCCGTGAGCTCTTCCGTAAATAATATCAAGAAGCCCGTTCCCCGTCACATCCGCAAGGAGCATAGGCACAGAGGCACATTTTTCGGGAATTTCATACTCATTATGCATAGTCCATTGACCGGCAAAGGGACCTTCTTTCGGCATGGTCAAATAACCTGATATGGTTATTATCTCAGGCTTCCCGTCGCCGTTTACATCACCTATTCCAAGTCCGTGTCCTATAGGACTGTTATAAAGAGTATATTTTTTAAACTTCCCTGTTTTGTTACCCTTTTCATCAATAATAAGTTTATAGCAAACCAAAGGGGTATTGGGAGTGTTTGGTAAAATTTCAACTTCACCGTCTCCGTCAATGTCATAAAATCTGGTTGTCTCTATATTTCCGCAATTATCAATATCTTCAAATTCCCAAATATCATCACTACCCGGGTTTTTCTTCACATAAAGAGTGCTTCTTCCCCAGCCACCTGAAATGATATCGGGCAAACCGTTACCGTTAATGTCCATAGGATAATTGGAAAAGTCATCAAAATAACAACCGTCAACAGCCGGATCCCCTATTTTATGCTTTTTCACAAAATCAGGACCTTCATACCAATATGCACCGCTTATAATATCTTTAATTCCGTTACCGTTTACATCGGCAGCGGATGCTGACTCATAAGGTGCGTCGCTAAGTTTTCTTTTAATAAATTTCATAAATACTCCTTTATTGTCTAAACACCTGTTAGTTATATTATATCACTTTTTATATTTAATTTCAAATTTAAAAACTATCTTAAAACTTGATTATACTTTTTAATAGTGGTAAAATTATTATAGATAACATTAAAGGAAGTCAAAATGTATATATCTAAACAAAAATCAAAAACCACACCTTACCCAAAAGAAATATATTACGAGGAGTGCATAAGGCAATTCCAAGGCATTCCCTCCATTGCCATTACAAAAAACGGAAGAATTTTCGCATCTTGGGAGTCAGGTGGCGATCACGAACCGGATCCGAGACAATATTTAATTGTTCATTACAGTGACGATTTAGGCCAAACTTGGTCAGAGCCTGTTTTTGCTGTCTGCTCAATTCCTCAAGAGCATTTGTGGGTGGGAGATATTCAGCTGTGGGTAAACCCGGAAGGACACCTTCACATTTATTGGTCACAGCAGGCATACAAGGATTTTCACCCGGACGGATTAAAAAATCTATATATGTTTCCCAATCTTATAAGCGATTCAAGATACACTTTCTTAAGTATTTGCCAAAATCCCGATGCCGAAATATTGGAGTTTTCCGAAGGGATGTATGTTTTTGACGGGACTTTGCGAAACAGGCCTTTAGTCCTTGATGACAAAATCCTATACCCCACTTACAATGAATATGAAGACAGATTTCACTACATGGTGACGGAGGATGGCGGAAAGACTTTCAAAAAACATCTCTGCGGAAAGAAAGTCGAAACCGACGGTGACGAGGGTATGCTTGTCCGAATTGACGAGAATACCTTAATGTATTTTATGAGATCAAAAACAGGATTCATAGGTCAATCTGTCTCCAAAGACAAAGGGCTCACTTGGACCGATTGCGAAAACAGTTCTGTTATAACTCCCCCATCAAGATTTTGTATTGACAAACTTCCCGACGGAAATCTTGTTATAATAAACAACGATTCTAATGATACAAGAGAAAATATGGTAGTTCAATTATCCCGGGACAGAGGCAAAACTTGGATTAAAAAACTCATAGATAAACGTTGGGAGACCTCTTATCCGGAGTTTGATTATTACAAGGGAAAGATATATGCAGTTTGGGACAGAGAAAGAGTTCGCGCAAAAGAGATATTGTTTACCTCATTTACGGAAGAAGATATTATTAACCCGGAGTTTGTGCCTGAAATAAAGGTTATATCTAAATCAAGGTTCAGAAACCCTCTGTGGCCCCTTTTCTACCCGAATTGGTATATTCCGGAAGATATAAAGTCAGACGAGGAATAGTATGTTCAGCTTAAAAAATATTTATAATCATTATATACCGAAAGAGGCAAGGCACAACTTTATGGTTGAGCTTATTGCCTACATACTCCTTGGTGTCAGCAACGGATTTGTGATTCCCTTTTTTTACCTAATCGCAAAACAAGAATTTGATGCATCCCCTTTTTGGCTGGGAGTTATGACTGCCGCAGGTGGTATAGGATATATCATAGCATTTTTAACCACGGGATTTATCAAACCGGGAAAGGAACTATTTGCATACGTATGGACACTGTTTTTGGGAAGGCTATTTAATGTGGGACTTGTCCTGTCACTTAACGCTCCCGTGTTTTCCATGTTTATATTTTTCTCCACTTGTATTCAAGTCATTCCAATGCCTCAATACGGAATAATTATCCAAAATATATATCCCAAATACTGTCGAGGTGCCCTTATAAGTTATACAAGAATAGTTCTCACTGTTGTCACACTCATAACCACAGTTTTGGGAGGATATTTGATAGAAATATGGTCTTGGCGACCTGTATTTCTTATTTCCGGTATTTTTGCCATACTCGCCACCCTAATACTCCTAAAAATCAAACTGCCCAAAATAGATTATCCCAAACCCTTGCCTATTAAGGATTATCTTATTTATACATTTGAAATATTAAAAAAAGATTCTCTGAACAGAAATATCATTATCTGGGTTTTTGTCTTTGTTTTGGGTGTTCAACTGACTACCATTATCATGCCCATTACACAGGTAGATATTTTAAAGGTAACCACAAAGGAATTGGGAATACTAAACGGTATATGCACGGTAGTTTGGATTTTTGCCTACTGGTATTATGGTATATACATAGATAAAAAAGGAGCCCTTCGTGCCTTTCTCTTATCCTTTGTGATATACATTATTTCCATTGTATTCTATATTTTTGCAAAAGATTGGAAAGGGCTTATATTAAGTTTTATTTTTATGGGATTATACAAAGGGGCAAATGATTTGGCAAGCTTTAATCTTTGGATTACCCTATCTCCAAAAGGGAAAGAAAATCTATACCAAGGTATGAATTCCCTGTGGGTTGGAGTAAGAGCCGCTGCAGATGTTGTAATTGCAACTTGGTTAATAAACTTAACTCTCTCAAGCGGGGCCTTCTCAACCTTAAGAGAAAAACATATATTTATGTATATACTGTCCATAGGAATAATGACACTTAGTGTTATATTCCAGTATTTTTCTTACAGAAAATCCTTTGATCTGAAAAGAAACTAACCCCCGGTATAGAGTTTTTATTCATAACACATTACAAAAAAAATTCCCTTGGTTTTCCAAAAGCCACAGAGGGATATATTTTTTAAAATTTTTTTATTTTTTTTGGAACAAAACGAAACCTTTTGTCGTATATATATTTGAGTGCGATAGACTAAAGTTATTTGATAAGTTTAAAATAAAGATAATTTTATATAACAACAATCAAATAATAAAAAATTGAATATTGGAGGTAAATGTATATGAGAATGGACAAACTAACAATAAAAGCACAGGACGCTTTGCAGGACGCACAAGCTCTTGCCGCACAAAAGGGACATCAAAATGTTGAACCTTACCACCTCTTAAAAGCTCTTTTAGAGCAGGAAGGAGGAATTATTGTTCCCATTTTAGAAAAACTTAGTGTTAATGTTTCAAATCTGACAAAGGAACTTGATAACTATATAGAATCCCGTCCTAAGGTTTCCCAAGGGGGCGGTTCATACATATCTCCTTCCCTTTCCGACGCTTTGCAAAAAGCTTTTGCCGAAGCTGACACCTTAAAAGATGAATTTGTTTCTTGCGAACACTTACTCATAGCTCTTGCCCAAGACCAAGGGGAAACGGGACGAATTTTAGGATACCATAAGGTGACCAAAGACAATATCTTAAAAGCTCTTGTAGATGTTCGAGGAAACCACAGAGTGACGGATCAAAACCCGGAAGAAAAATACCAAGCCCTTGAAAAATACGGACGAGACTTAACCGCAGACGCTCGTGCCGGAAAACTTGATCCTGTTATTGGTAGAGATGAGGAAATACGAAGAGTTGTTCAAGTTCTTTCAAGACGAACCAAAAATAATCCTGTTCTTATAGGTGAGCCGGGTGTAGGTAAAACCGCTATTGTAGAAGGTCTTGCTCAAAGAATAGTTCAAGGTGATGTGCCTGAAACCCTAAAACGAAAAACCGTTATAGGTCTTGACATGGGTGCCCTTATAGCCGGTGCCAAATACAGAGGTGAGTTTGAAGACAGATTAAAAGCTGTTTTAAATGAAATTAAGGACAGTAACGGTGAGATTATCCTGTTTATTGATGAACTTCACACCATCGTAGGTGCCGGAGCAAGTGAAGGTGCCATTGACGCCTCTAACCTCCTTAAGCCTATGCTTGCAAGAGGAGAGCTGAAATGTGTGGGTGCTACCACTCTTGATGAATATAGGAAATATATTGAAAAAGATGCCGCTCTTGAAAGAAGATTCCAACAAGTTTTGGTTGATGAACCAAATGTAGAAGACACTATTTCTATTCTTCGTGGACTGAAAGAAAAATATGAAAACCACCATGGTGTTCGTATTAAAGACAGTGCCATTGTAGCTGCCGCTACTCTCTCAAACAGATACATCTCCGACAGATTCTTACCGGATAAAGCCATTGACCTTATTGATGAAGCCGCTTCTCGTTTGAGAATTGAGATAGACTCCATGCCTCAAGAAATTGAAGACATAGAAAGAAAGATCATTCAACTTCAAATAGAAAAACAAGCTTTGTCAAAAGAAGAAGATAAAGCAAGCAAAGAGAGATTAGCTAATATTGAAGAAGAAATAGCAAACCTTGAAGAGAATGAAAACGGTCTGAAACTCCACTGGAAAAAGGAAAAAGAGTGCATTACCAAAATCCATGAGATAAAGACTAAAATAGAGAAATTAAGTCTTGAAGAAAAACAAGCAGAAAGAGCCGGTGACTTAGGACACTCAGCAGAAATTCGTTACGGAACCATTCCAAAAGCTCAAGCAGAGTTAGAAAAACTGACCTCTGAATTGGAAGAAATTCAAAAATCTTCAAAAATGCTGAAGGAAGAGGTTGATGACGAAGATATTGCAACCATAGTTTCCAAATGGACAAACATTCCCGTAAGCAAAATGCTTGAAGGTGAAATGGAAAAATTAATCCACATGGAAGAGAGCCTGAAAAAGAGAGTTGTAGGTCAAGACGAAGCAGTGGAAGCCGTTTCCAACGCTGTCCGCAGAAGCAGAGCCGGTCTGTCCGATCCTAACAGACCTATAGGAAGTTTCCTCTTTATGGGTTCTACGGGTGTAGGTAAAACAGAACTGGCAAAAGCTTTGGCTGAATTCATGTTTGACGACGAGAAAAATGTTGTCAGAATAGATATGAGTGAATTTATGGAAAAGCACTCTGTATCAAGACTAATCGGAGCACCTCCGGGATATGTCGGATACGACGAAGGTGGTTACTTAACGGAAAATGTTCGAAGAAAGCCTTACTCAGTTATCCTCTTTGATGAAATAGAGAAGGCTCACCCGGATGTATTTAACATTTTGCTTCAAATTCTTGAAGACGGAAGACTTACAGACGGTCAAGGCAGAACTGTGGACTTTAAAAACACCATAATCATTTTGACCAGTAACCTTGGCTCAGATATTATCAAAACCATGGTGGACGAAAAGAAACCTTCCGATGAGATTAAAGACATTCTTCTTAACCAAGTTCTTCTCCTTAAATTCCGTCCCGAGTTTATTAACAGAATTGATGAGATTCTTGTATTCAAATCTCTTGACAAAGAAACCATCAAGAAAATTGTGGATATTCAACTTGAAAAACTTATTAAGAGAGTTGAAGAAAGAGATCTTATTCTTGAGGTCGGAGAAGATGTTAAAGACTTTATTGCAGACATCGGATACGACCCTGCCTTTGGTGCAAGACCTCTTAAGAGAACCATTCAAAAAGAGTTGCAAGACAAGCTTGCTATGTGCATCTTAAACGGTGCTTTTAAGGACAAGAACACCATAAAAGCCTCCCTTAAAGACGGAGAGATAGTTTTTGAGTAAAACGGGAACTTTTGGGGTGAAAATCAAGTATTAATATATGAGAGAATTGAAGTATTCCTCAAAAGTTTTTTAGCGATAATCTGCCGGTGCGAGTTCACCGGAGATTATCAAAATCCCCTTGAATTCAAGGGGATTTTTTGTTTTTTTGATATTATTTTTAAAAAGTGATATAATATTTATGTAAAAAAACAAAGAGGGAAAAAATGATTAAAAAAATACTTTTGGCAATTATGATTATTGCAATTGCCGGTGCTTTATACGCACAAGACTTTAAATGGATTGACGGAACTGAGCTTGGAGTGTCCGGAAGACGACACATATATGACGGATATAACAGATTAACTTCCCAAAACCTTGAGAAAGTTAAAGAATGTGAATCACAATGGGTTTACCTCCACGCACAGCAAACATCCGGTTTACACATTGACTTTACCACCAATGCCACAGAAATCAAAGTCAGATACGATCTTAACGGCACAGGAACTATGCCTCACATGTCCGGCACAGGTTCTCACGGTTGCGATATATATGTGAAAGTTGACGGTAAATGGAGATTTTTATACTCACCATATCCTAACCTTAATGACGGTCATACAGAGGCAACTATGTTTAGTGTCCAAAGCTATCCCTTGCTCAAAGATCCGGAATACAAAACTTTCTCTATAAACCTACCTTTATATGCCGGTGTTAAAAGTTTTCAAATAGGGATCCCCGAAGGAAGCGAAATCACTCCCATAACCTATTTAGACAAAAGACCTGTTGTAGTTTACGGAACCAGTATCACCCAAGGGGGATGTGCTTCTCGTCCCGGTATGTCCTATACAAACATTCTCCGAAGAAATATAGACAGAGATGTTTACAATCTTGGCTTCTCCGGCAGTGCCTTATTTGAACACTTGATGAGTGACATTATCATATCCATGAACCCCTCTTGCGTTATAATAGATCCCATTGCCAACATGGCTCTTATCCCTCAGTTTGACGAGAGATATACCTATTTCTACACAAACTTTAGAGCCAAATACCCCACCACTCCCATAATATTTATGGAACAAGTTGACTTTACCAATTATTGGGCAATATACCCCGGGAAATCACCGCAAAACGAGCAAGTGGACAAATTAGTGGAAGAATGGATGAAAAAGGATAAAAATGTTTATTTAATAAGAGCAGAAGAATTATACGGAGATGACAGTGAAGCCTCAGTTGACAGTATCCACGCCACAGACTTAGGATTTATGAGAATGAGCAAACCGGTTGTTAAAACAGTAAAAGAAGCATTAAAATTAAAATAAAAAATAAAGATTGTGATTTTAAATCACAATCCTTTTTTTTCAAAACATTTTTATTGGTTATGATGGGATTTATTAATTTTGTGGTTTCGCCAATATATCTCTTGTCAATATATTCTTCAAGCATATCTACACAATTTTTAACCAATTGATTAAGGTCAAAGCCTATGGTGCAAGGAGAATATTTACCTTTGATGTCTACATCACCGCTGGAATATGTGACTATATTGGTTTTAGACATCATATCATCAAACTCAAAGAAAACATTATAACAGGCATTATATACAATATCATCAGGAAAAATCACAGCATCGGGAACTTTATCAAAATCTTTAAGTGCTGTTCTGAAAACCGATCCGGCATCTGACATGCTGTAATCAAAATTACAACGAATAAATTTGTATCTCTCCGCAAAATAACTTTCCATGGCATAATGAACATAAACATCAAAGCCTTGTTCAAATTTAGTAAACAAATTTCTGTAAAATGATACAAAAAGAATATCTTTCCAATTATATTCATTAATTATATCTTTTATAGTTTCATAAAACTTTCTGTAATCCATGATACTGGAAGGATAAATTCCCGGGGTGCAACCCATAACGGAAACGATAGGAATACCGCTTTTGATAAACCTTTCATCAATTTTCTCGTTTCCTAAAAAGGTTATAACTCCGGCAACTTCCGTCACATCAAATCTGATAATAGGCTTTCCTTTCTCTTGACTAAACATATAAACCAAAGGTTCATAACCTCTATCTAAAATCTCTTTTTTCAAATAAGCAAGAGTTCGTCTGTAAGGTTCACCCATTCTGTCATTTAAATAGAAATCGTTTATTGAGATAAGAATATATTTTTGATCTTTAAAATAAGACACATTTTCTATGTAAGAGCCGGAACCTACTTTTTTACTGATAGCACCTTTTTCTATGAAAACACTCAAAGCTTCACGAACTGTGTTTCGGGAAACCCCCAACTGTTTTGCCAATTCAATCTCAGAAAAAATCCTGTCACCCCTCTTCCAAGTTCCGTTCTTAACTTTTTCGGAGATTAAATCATATAATAAATTATTTTTTTCCATACTAACCTTTATCAAATAAATATCTGTCCAACAAATATATTATATCATAAATAAAAAAAAATACCAATTTTTAATATTTGACATTATTTTTCAATTGTGGTATAATGTAATTAAAGAGAACTTTAAAAAATATACAACTTTTTCTAAATCTGTCCAACAAATCACAAGTTTAAGGAGTGAATTATGTTAAAAACTTTATGTGCTTTTCTGCTAACAATATTATCGGTATGTATTTTTGCCGAGACATACACCTTATCAAATGACAATATTACTGTGGAAATAACCACAGAGGGCAACACAGCCTACTTTTCTTCCATAATCAACAAACACACAAATACAGAAAATATTGAAAAGTCTACCGGTGAGACAAGAAACATGTGGTCTTTTCAAGCAAAAGTTGCGGATCAATTTGCCTCTGAGCCTATTGATATGCTTCCCGCTGACGCCGAAAAGCTTTCTGTTTCCTCCTCACCAAACAAAATAGTCCTAACATGGAAAAATGTTAAGAAAGCTGATTGGAATAAGGGATTTGACATTATAGTCACAGGTGAAATAGGAAAAGTGACACCGTCAAATGAGAAAATTTTCCACTATGACCCTATTTCTGACACACTATGGCACATAAAAATTATCTCTCACACAAAAGATTATGCCATATGGCTTATTAATTTCCCTAACATTATAGTTCACTTTGCCACAGGTGACGAATTCTTTAGCGGTTTAGGTGGCGGGACAGTGGAAAAAGTAAATATTCCCGGAGATCGTCCAAATCTTAAAACTTATCACAACCTTGAATGGGTGCCGTACCCTGTGGGTGATATGCCAATGCAACTTATGTATTCCACCCAAAAAGGCTCCGGTGTTTACCTTTGCCCTGAAGACACAGAAGGTTGGCATAAACATTTTAAATACAGATCACTCACAGACAAAGCTGTAGATTACTCTCTTGAACTGCACCCTAACGACCAAGGTGTGGGAGGAGTTTCCTTTAATCAAGCCTATAAATTTAACATATCAGCCTTTGACGGTGACTGGTTTGACGCTGTAAAGACCTACAGAGCATGGGGTATAAAAGCAGGTGCCGCTCCCTTTAAGAAAGGTCCTATTCTATACAGAAAAGATTTCCCCGAGTGGGTTAAGAAAAATGTATTTTGGGGAAACGATTACCAAACTTATATAGCAGGTGGTGTTCCCTCCGCTTTCCACCTTTACTCATGGTGGAACCGGCCTCACGACGAAGGCTACCCGGAAATGCTTCCCGCAAAAATGACATCTCTGCAACCTTGGCTTGACAGATTTGAAAAAGCCCACCAAAACTTTGTTTTCTACACTAACTGTCACCTGATAGACACAGAAGTCAGTGAACTTTACAAAAAATACGGTGATGAAATTTGTAATTTAACCGAAGACGGAACCATTCAAAAATATCACTGGGCACATGGTCAAAACTCTGCCACATGTCCTAACATGCCACAACTAAAAGAAATTGCTGTAAACCTAAATAAGTTTTTAGTAAGTGAATATGGTTCAGACGGTGTATATCTGGACGAACTTACAATGCTGGAGCCGGAACCCTGTTTCAACAAGAAACACGGTCACACCTTAGGCACAGGAAACAGACCTGTAAAAGCTTATTCCGACATAATGGAAGCCATTCACCAAGAGTGTTCCAAAGTCGCTGACAAGCCTATAATTATATTCTCAGAAGGAACTGCGGAACCCTTCCCATGTGACATGGAACTTGACCTCCAAGCCAATGCAGACAGGCCTTACGGAAAGGCTGCCTACTACTCAGGCTACAGAATTATATGGGGTATGCAATACAACCCCTACGACTTTGAACCCTCAGAGCAACCGGGAATAGCCAAAATGGCTTACACTCTTATAGGTGGTTGGCAACTGGGATGGTATGAAAACTTGCCTACAGGAAAGGACTACAAAGACTTTCCCGACTTTACCGCATATCAAAAAGGTGCCTGCCTGGCAAGAAACTATGCCATTGATTACTTCTCCTTAGGTGAATTTGTTCGTGCAGTGAAAATTACAAGTGATATACCTTATGTGGACACTCCCGTTGAACTCATTCCAAATGAAAAGACTGAACTCCAACATGTACCTGCGGTTCAAACATCTTCTTGGAACCTTAACGGAAAAACTATGATTGTGTTTACCAATATCACAAAAGAGGCTCAACTTGTAACTTGGGAATCCACTGCCGATGACCTTTATTTAGAAAAAGATCGTCTATATACCATTAATGAAGAATATCCTGAAAAGAAACCTATGGGCAAGGGCTTTAACACATTTAAATCAGCCTTACCATAAAGCCCCTTGAAACTGTGATTATTATAGTTGAATAGGAGACAGAATATGAAATACATACTGCCTGTATTAGTTATCTTTTGTTTATTTTTAGGTTGTGTAAAGGAAAGTGATGCACAAAAGAATTATACCCTTGAAACCAAGTCTGTAGCTATAAAATTAACAGCAAAGACTAACAAAGATGTATATTTCTCTTCCATTAAAAATAAAAATACCAATACAGATATTATTCTCAAAAAACCTTCCAAAACTCCCAACATTTGGACCATAAAGGTAAAAAGATCAAAACAATTTATGAGTCCGGAAGATGAACTGACGGGGCAAAATGCCAAGAAATTTACAGCATCTCAAAGTAAAAACAAAATCACTTTAACTTGGACAGATGTTAAAAGCCTATCTATGGACGGTAGCTTTGATGTAGTGGTCACAGGTGAAGCGGTAGGAGAGAAAACTCTATGGCATATAGAAGCAACTCCAAAAGGTGACGATTATGGTATTTGGCAAGTTAATTTCCCGGAAATAGTTTTTAATTTTGAAGACGGGCAGGAGTTTTTCTCAGGAATTTACGGTGGTCTTTTGGAAACCACAAACCCCTACACCTCTCCCGAAGGCTACAAAAGAATATCCTGCCAATACCCCAGTAATATGCCTTTCCAAATGGCTTATGTAACCCAAAAGGGCTCCGGTATATATCTATGCCCGGAAGATACAGAAGGTTGGCACAAGCTTTTTAACTGGCCGGCTCTTAACGAAAAAGAAATTGACTATTATTTGACAACAATGCCCAACGACCAAGGTGTAGGTGGAGTTAAATACAGCCAAGCTTTTAAATTTAACATATCAGCCTTTGACGGTGATTGGTATGACGCTATAAGAGAATATAAATCTTGGTGCATTGAAGCTAAAATGCCTTCCTTTAAATTCGGTCCCATTAAAGAGAGAGAAGACGTTCCTATGTGGGTAAAAGAAAACACCTATTGGGGCAACGATTATCAGAGAAGTCTTGTAGGAAGGGTTCCCACAGCTTTCCATTTATATACATGGTGGCACTTGCCTCACGACGTGGGATACCCGGAAATGCTTCCCGCAAAGGAAGATGTTGTTCAAAGTTGGATTAAAAGAAAAAATGGGCATACAGGTTTTAAATTATTATATTATACTAACCCTCACCTTATTGACAGTCAAAACTCCCCTTTATATCAACAATACGGAAATGAGGTCACAAGTTTAATGGCTAATTTGCAACCTCGTCCTTTCAAATGGGCTGCAGACAAAACCACAAACTATGGTTTATGCCCTACTCTTGATATAACTCAAGATACGATAGTCAATCTCCAAAACACTCTTATAAAAGATTATGACGCTGACGGAGTTTATTTGGACGAAATCGGGACAATAAACCCTGACGAATGTTTTAACGAAAGACACGGACACCCTCTCGGAACGGGAAATCGATGGACTGAGTCTTATAATAAGCTGATAGAAAGAATTATGAAAGAGGGATCTGCCATAAAAGGCTCTCCTATTGTAGTTTTCACGGAAGGTCCTGCGGAACCTATTGAAGCTCTTGCCTGTTTGGATAATACAGTCTCCCCTTCTCAACCTTACGCAAAAAGTGCTTTTTTCTCAGGGTATAGAATTCTTTGGGGAATAGATTACAATGCAGGGGATTTTGAAAATCAAATAAACGGTATAGCCAAAATGGCATGGACCTTGAACGGTGGTTGGCAAATAAGCAGATATGAAAATCTCCCAAGCGGAAAGACTTATGATGATTACCCTGACTTTTCACTTTATAAGAAAAATGTTTGCTTGGCAAGATATAGTGCATACGAGTATTTCAATATGGGTGAAATGGGAAGACCTGTTAATATCAAAAATGTTCCCACTGTTGAGGCTCAAATATCCTTAGCACCAAATGCCAATAGTCCTTACTATAAAGTCCCCGCTGTTCAAACAAGCTCTTGGAACTATGAAGACAAAACTGCTGTATGCTTTACTAATATTACAAATGAAAAACAAAAAGTAAATTGGGAGGGCAACCCAAAGAGTTTGTTGCTTCCGGAAAAGGATTCCTATAAAATAAGTAAGACTTTCCCCCAAGTCGAAGATTTTGGTCAAGGTAAAATAGAGGGGGAATTTGAAATCAACCCATTAGAAACAGTTATTGTTATAGTAGAATAAATAATTAATCTGTCCCCCTAAGCGTAAGAGTCCATTCTCCAAAAAGTCGTAAAGACTTTTCGGAGCCTCAAGGACAACCACCCGCCCAGGTGGCAGTCCGTAAGGACTGACGGGGGGATGTAAATCAGTCCCCCTAATCGCAAGA
>JAFSVJ010000117.1 GCA_017445025.1 Abditibacteriota bacterium
ATCACCGCAAGAGATGTTATTTGGTAATTGTGCGTAATAGTATGTTGAAAAGCTGCTACCGGATTGGCTTGAAGATTGCATTATATTTGTGAGGTCTAAAAAACCTAAATTCCAATTTGAGGTATTTGAAGAATATGAAAAAGTATCGTTTACTATATATTCGTAATTATTAGAATTTGTTCTTTTATCTTGGTCTGAGACATAAACCATAAAAGACACATAACTGCCTTTGGCTGCAAATCCGGGATATGAGCCGTTTAAAGAAATGTCATTATAAGTTGACCAATGGTCTGCGTAAAGATAGGAACTGAATAAAATCAGCAATAAAAAGAAAAATGCTTTTTTCAATTGTTCGTTTTCTCACTAAAAATTTGACCGAAAAAATATCTCAAAATACTCTTTCAATTACATTATACCATATTTTTTAAAATTTGTCAAGAGTTAATATCTACTTTTTTGAAAAAAATATAAAAATTTTTTTTAACTTTTATTTACTTATAAAAAAATATAAGTTTTTGTTGTTTGTTCTTTCGTCTTTTTTTTTAAAACAACCCTGGAAAAGTAAAATTACTCTTACAATTTCATTATACCTTATTTTTCAAGGTTTGTAAAGGACCTAATTAAGTATTATTAAAATCTTAATCAAAAAATAAATATCCAAATCTTTCGGGGGTGTGGAAGGAGCCATAGGGGACAGACCAAGTAAGATTTTCCGCTTCTCCCGTCACCCACCTGTTTCTTGTGAAATTTACTTTCCAAAAGTCCCCGGGCTTTGGGGCATCTACAGTTAAAGCAGAGTAGGGAATTTTAATCTCACAGGTCCAAGCGTCATAATATTTTTTTACTTGGCTTTCCCAATCCTTATTCCAACTTGTATTATATAATTGTTGGTCAAAATGAGTGTTTAAAGTATTTACGGAAAAATGATCGTATTTTGGCACAGTGGGAATCATTTGAATAAATACTTCGGCACTGTCGTCGTAAAAAGTCCAGTCGTCTCGATCGGTAGCTTCCGCTTTTATATCATTCATATTAGATTCAAAGCAAACAAAATAAACATATAAAGCTTCATCATCATAAGTTGCCTTTACATTAGTTGTATTAGTTGTTTCTTTTCCCATGTTATCATATTTTATTTCAATATTTTCATAGGGCTCCCATTCATTAACACCCACTTTTCCGTCAATTTTAATATTTGTAGTTCTTTTGGTTATATGATAAACAGGAATATCAAGTATGTTTTTTGGAAAATATGGTTTTAAAGACTCTGGATATCTAAAAGAGGTAATATTATCTTTAAAAGTTTTTATTGCTTGTGTTTTTTCATTATCTTTATAAAAAGGCAAGGATGCGTGATCTGACCAAACTGTTTCAGCAAGCATTTCTTCCAAATTTGGTGTCATATATTTTGCGGCAAAAAGAGCCTGTCCCATATAAGAAGTTTTTCTTGCCAATTTGATTTGGTATGTATTCATCCATTCATCTTTTGTGAACATATGAGAGCCAATACCTATGGTGGTAAACACTTTATTATCCAAAATGTCCAGTTGAGTTTTCATGTTTTTTTCAAATTTTGTATTGTCTGTCATATAGGTCATGGGGATAATCATATCTACCCAGCCGTTATTTGCCCAGTGTGGCCAGTCTTGCATATAGTTAAGTCTTGCTTCAACGGGGTCCATAGCTACTGCGGCGGAAATAATAATATTTGGTTTTATTTCTTTTAATGCTTTACTTGTATCTCTGACAAAGGTATCAATATATTCCTCTCTAAACTCTATCCAATTAATATATTCGGGGCTGAGATATTCAATTTTTAGAGGGTCAATGTTAAAGTATTTATATCTAAACTTTTTTCTTGCGGCATAAGAATAACCATAAAGGATAGGATTTTGGGTTTCATATCTGACATAGTCTAAATGAAAACCGTCTACATCATAGTTTGTGACGATTTCTTTATATATGCTTATCAAAAACTCTCTGACTTCAGGGATAATGGGACTTATCCACATACCACCATTTACGGATAGAGTGTCCCCATATTTGCTTTCTTCCAACCATTCCGGGTGAGCAGTAATAATAGCTCCCGGGTGGTCTGTATATCCTGCTCGAAAGCACCAAACCCAAGGCTGAACATCCATATTATACAAGTGAGCGGTTTCTATAATGGTTTTTAAAACATCTTCTTTTCCTACAAATCGTGGGTCTCTTTCTAATATTTTAGAATCATAAATTGCATAGCCACGGCACATAACTTCAGGGAAAAGAAGGTTAAAACCTGCATTGTAGTATTCTTTTACTTGTGCTATGGCTTCTTCTTTTGTCTTAGGCATATTGTCGGAGTTTATCCATATACCACGAACTTCCCCTATGTTTTTGTTATAGGAAACATCAATAATTTCTTGTGCGAATATTTGAGTTGATAATAATACTAAAAGTATAATAAATATTTTATTCAATTTAATAATCCTGTAAAAATGTTTTTAGTTTTTTTATGTCTACCTTCCAAACCTGTGCCGGGAAGAATTCATTTGTGGAAATTTGAGAGAAATTAATCCTCAAAACTATATTTATTTTTTCAAGGGCTATATCTTGGCAAGAATTGTTGATAATCTCTTGTCTTTTTTTAATAAAGGTTTCCAAATCTTCCATATTTTTAAAAAGCCCATTCTCGTTAACCATAGATTTTACAGATTTGGCAAAATCAAGATTCATATCTTCATATATATTGGTGTGAACAGCTTCGTAAACAGCGGAGAAGTCCATATCCGGGCTTACATAATCATATCCTAAAAAGTCAGACATTTTTAGAACTTCTTTTTCCGTTTGAGGATCTATTAAATCCGCAAAAATTTTGCTGAAAATGAAATGAACATTTGTGGGAATTTCGTTCTTTTCACATTCTTCTATGTATTTTTTTAATATTTTTAAATCCCATAGCACTCTGATTTGATTTTTATGTGGAAAGAGTAAATTTGGATCTAAATTATCTTTAAGTATCCAAGCAAATCCTCCATTACTGTTCTTATCAATGGGTATTCCGCTTTCATCATAATAAAGTTCGCTATATACAACGAAACCGTTTGGGTAAAATTGTGTCATAATCGCACCTAATAAACAATGGTTTTAACTTTTTCTTGGGGCACAGGTCGCAAGAACTCCACAGAAGGATAACCTAAGGTAAAAACCGAATAAATCTTATCATCCTTTGGGATATTTAATAATTTCTTGGTTTTCTTATTAATATGTCCTCTTATAAATCCCATAAAACAAGAGCCTAATCCGGCTTCATTAGCCAATAGAACTATATTGTATGCCAAATAATGACAATCTTCGTCAATAAATATTTTATTTTTATTTCCGTGAACAAATACAAGGCAAGGAGCGTGAAAAGTTATTCCGTCACACTCTTCTGACATATTATCAAATAATTTTTTATATCTTATAACTTTTTTAAAATTATCTCCAAGAAATAACTTGGCAAAAAATCTTATGGGACCATAGTTTAAAAGCTTGAATTTGTCTTTTAATGTATTCATGACAGACAATCTGACGGTTTTTAATAATATCGGGTCACAAACTATGGTGACAGAAGCACATTTTTGGTTTACTGCACTTGGATATGCACTTGCGTTAGATATTATTTCATCTAAAACTTCTTTTGGAATAAGCTTGTTTTCATATTGCCTAAGGGATCTTCTAAAATATAGTATTTTTGATAGGGGAGTGGTTGGTAAATACGGCATTTCAAGGTCTATGGCTTCATTTGGACAGACTGCAAAACAATGCCCACAATTAATGCAAGACCCTAAAAGAGTAGCCTTGTTATCAGTAATATCTATGGAATGCATGGTGCATTCTTTTTTGCAAATGCCACATCCTGTGCATTTATTGTTGATTATCATTTGAATAAACTCTTATAGTTAAAATTGTTCTAAATTATATTATCATTTATCTTTTTTGATCTTTTTTATTGTTTTTATAGAATTGTTTAATGTCAGGGCAAACAATCCTATACAAGGCAGTATTATGCTTATTTGCCATAATATAGCCTGATTTTCACCTAAGGACGCAAAGTTAATAACAACCCCGCCTAAAAGAACTCCTATAATTAAAGCTATAATAAAGTATGAAGAAAATTTAGGGTCTATATTTTTAATCTTAAAATCTTTAAATAAATTAATTATTATAGCCGGCAGACCTGAAATAATAACAATTGAAATATATAAAATTAGATTCTGATGACATATTGATACATTAGGAATAAGTAAGGGACCGGGAGGCAGTCCCAATGTTCCGCTAAAGAATATAGATACACTTTTTAATATTCTTCCCAAAATGGGGTTTATAACAATATGAGTTGAGTTTAGGAATAAAAAACCTATTATTAATAATCCCCAATATATAAGAGAAATGATTTGTATGGGCACAGAGAGATATTTCTTAAGTATTTTGCCTATAAGTGTAAGAATTATTATTGCTATAAAATAAATTCCAATGGTTTTAAGATTATATAACCATGTTTCGTGAAAGATAATTAATCCGAAAATTGAAGATATTAAAGCAAACATATTTGTGTGAGATGATAGTTTTTCTTTTGAAAATTTAAAGAAGAACAAAAGCACAGGCACACAAAGGATACCGACAGGAAGCCCTGAGGTTATAAAGAAATATCCGCATAATAATCCTAAAGTTAATACTATTAAAACAGGAAGTTTTAGTTTATAATGTGACATAATTTAATATCTTAAAGATTTAATGGTATCTACCATTACATTTATGTTTTCCATTGGGACAGAACTTGGAATATCGTGACTTGAGAATATCATACCTGTATGTTTCCCTATGGTTTCAAATTGGTTTTTAATATGCATGGCGACATCGTCAACACTCCCTTCCGGAATGATATGACAGTTATCAATTCCACCATAAAGCATAAGCTTTCCATCGCATTTTTTAATAAATTCTTCTCCTTTGTTAAAACGAGGTTCTAAAGGATTTATACCATCAATGTTATATTCCATAAACATGTCTAATATATCCATAACCAATCCGTCTGTGTGATAGAAAACTTTTTTGCCTTTGTCGTGTGCCAAATTTATAATAGGCTTTATATAATCAAATTGAAATTCTCTTATCATTTTTTTTGAATATATAAGACCGCTTGACATACATATATCATCGGCAATATAAAGAACATCGATGTCTAAATCACAGACATTTTCAGCAACCTTAATCATTGTAGGCATTATTTTATCTATAACACTGTGTATAAGTTCAGGTTCAGAAATGAGGTCCATCATAAAATCTTGGGGAAGCTTTAGTCCACCTATAGAACCTATAGGCGGAATTAACATGGTAAATAAGGCTTTGTCAGGATATTTTGCCCGTGTATCGATTATATTTTGATAGATATTAATATCATTAGGGTTAGGCATAGGTGCGTCAAGGACCTCAGAATAATCTTCTATGGCACCTTTAATTTGCCAAGTAGTAATTTCGTCTTGGATATATTCACCTGAAAAGGTGGGAAAGTAGTTAATTTGTGCAAAAGTTTCAATAATATCAGCGTCATAGTGTGATACTCTGAAATTATCTCCTAATTCTTTATCAAGTTTATTCATTATATCTCTGTCCATCCAAAAATTAAAGGGTGGACGATCTGCCTTTAAAGTTTTAAAAACAGACCAAACTCTTTCCCTTGAAGTCATGTTTTTTTCCTTAAAAAACTATTCCATTTTTATTATATTATATTTTTGATTTTCTGTCAATATTTAAAATAAATACTTAAAATTTGACAAAATTTTCAAATTAATATATTATATTATATGTATGAAAGATTTAAAATTACTATATAAATATCGTTATCTGTTATATCAATTTGTTTTAAGAGACTTAAAAGTCAGATACAAAAACTCCGCATTGGGTTTCTTTTGGTCACTGTTTAACCCACTATTGCAGGTAGCTACCATAACTATTGTAGTAAAATATATTATGAGAGTGGACATTCCAAACTATTCTGCCTATTTGTTGGTAGCATTTTTGCCATGGCAATATGTGTTAAACGGACTTCTTGATTCCAGTGATGTTTTGATACATAACAGAGATATGATAAAAAAGGTGCCTTTTCCGAGAGAAGTATTACCTCTGTCTTGCGTTGCCAGTAATTTAATTCATTTTTTATTGGCAATGATTATATTTGTGGTTTATGTATTGGTATATTGGTTATTCTTTCATGGGCATCCCATAATGACAACATTTCTTATGTTTCCCGTCCTTGTGTTTATGCAAACGGTGTTAATAGGGGGGATTGCTCTTTTTGTATGCTCTGTCAATGCTTTTTTTGAGGATACAAAATACATCTTACAAGCTCTTTTAAATATAGGCTTTTATTTAACCCCTATTATGTATCCTGTTGAGTTGGTTCAAAATAAGCTTCCGGAGAATTTACAATGGTTGTTTAAAATTTATATGTTAAACCCTTTTGCTACCATAATGGACGCATACAGAAAGCTTTTAATGCCACCTTTTGAAGGTCATGTGGCAGGAAGTATGGTAACCTCACTGCCCTTTGATTGGCTTAATTTCACTGTTTGTTTTGTTATTTGTATGGCTATAGGAATATTGGGATATATGTATTTTAATAAGAAGAAAAATTACTTTGCGGAAAGACTGTAATGACTGCAATTAAACTTGAAAATATTAATAAAGATTTCATTAAGAATCAAACAGCTCCCACCTTGAAACAACTACTTTTAAGTTTTAAGAGACCTAAAAAAGAGTTTATGCATGGTTTGACAGATATTAACTTGACAGTGGAGAAGGGTGAATCTGTCAGCATTGTAGGCACAAACGGAAGCGGAAAAAGCACACTGCTTCGTATAATATGCGGTGTTTATATTCCCACAAGTGGAAAAGTGACTGTGGATGGAAGAATGTCCACTATGCTTGAACTTGGCAGCGGTTTTCATCCTGACCTTACGGGAGTTGAAAATATATATTTTAATGGTGCTGTTTTGGGTTTTTCTTATAATGAGATTAGAGATAAAGTAGATAAAATAATAGAGTTTTCGGAACTTGGAGATTTTATTAATGAGCCTATAAGGACATATTCTGCAGGTATGCTTATGCGTTTGGGTTTCTCTATTGCAACAGAAACGGAGCCGGATATATTGCTTATTGACGAAGTTTTGGCAGTGGGGGACAACGCATATCAAGAGAAGTGTTATAAAAGAATAAATGATATAAAATCTCACGGAAAAACCATAGTTTTTGTCACTCACGATATGAGAGCTGCTACAGATTTTGCACAACGAACCGTATGGGTGAAAAAAGGTAAAATATATATGGATGGTGAAAGCCATAAAATAGTAGAAAATTATTTAAAAGAGATAAGTTAAGGAATTATGAAATATTTTATAGGAATAGATGTCGGTGGCACTAAATGTGAAACAGTTGTTTGTAACGAGAATGCGGATATAGTCGGTTATGGTATTGCTTACGGATCTGAATGTGCAAATCAATCAGTGCTAACTGACCCACGTGGCAGAGGCGGTATGGGTCGAAGTCTTGAGTGTATTCAAAAATCTTTTTTAAGAGCCACGGAGAATGTGGATTTAAATGAAGATATATATATTACATATAACCAGCCCATTTCTTATTTTATTCCTTTTTTAAAAGAGAGAAAAGTGAATTTTAATTCTATTATCCATGCCGCTGAGCCGGAAGGTATCTTTAGAGCCGCAAATCTGGATCGATGTTATTTGGCATTGTCCGGAACAGGAGCTTTTACATATTTATGTGAAAAGGATGATAGGCTATATTTTGATGGTTTAGGTCCTAATTTAGGTGACTATGGAAGTGGTTTTTATATAGGTCATAAAGCATATAAAGCCGCTGCTTTGGACGAATGGGGTCCGGAATTTAAAACATCTATTGCTCGCAGAATAAATAAAGCTGTTTTGGGAAGAGAAAACAATCATTACGGAAATGACTTGGTTCCTTATTTTTTTGAAATGCCTGACAGAAATTTTATAGCTGAGTTTTCAAAAATAGTGTCTGAAGAAGCTGAAAAAGGTGACAGAATTGCTAAAGAAATCTTGGTGGATTCGGGAAGACTTTTAGGAAGAACTCTAAGATGTTTGGTGAAAAATGTTCGGCCCAGACCGGATAATTTGCCTGTGGTTTGTTCCGGTTCTGTATTGACTAAGTGCAGAATATTTAAGGAAGCTTTTATAGAATATTGCAGAGAGCACATACCTGAGAACGAACTTATATTTTGTCCTCTTGATTCTGTATACGGTCATTTGATGAATTCGGTTATACAAGAAGGATCCCTTAATAAAGATGAATTTTATAATAAATTATTAATATCGGAACATAATCTAAAAAAATAGCGAGTATAAAAATACCAAAGAACCGAAAATATAAATTTTTTATAGAAAATATCAAGCGACTATAACAAGATTTTTTTATTAAGCAAATAAAAAGGCGTAAGCCGATTATAAGCCCCAATTTCAAAAAAAATGGGGCTTTAATTTATTAAAGTTCCATTTATAAAGAAATTGGGAGCTTAGAATTTTATGCGTCTATAAAAAAATCTTAAGTTAAGGAGCGAAGAGATTTTCGTCATAAAAAATTAGAGATTTTCGGAAGATTTGGGATTTTTATACTCAAGATAAAA
>JAFSVJ010000118.1 GCA_017445025.1 Abditibacteriota bacterium
AAGTTTCGCTATTCGCTCAACTTTTTGGGAGCCCTTGGGGGGCGGTGACGACAATTCGCTATTTCTTGCAAAAAATTGTGCTTTTGGGTGATTTGTGATTTTTTATCTATGCCCTGAATATAGAGATGTGGATCATAAAGGTGTCCACATGACACCTGAAGGATTGAAAAAACACGGAGAAATGTGGGCGGAGATCTTGGGAGAATATATTCATAGTAAGATAGATAAATAGTTTTTTTATCTTTGTTTTGTTTCATATACAAATTAAGTTGGAGGATTCTAAAGCGTTTTTTTAATAAATTAATAAATAGACAAAAACTTTATAAATATAGTATAATATAAATGTGATAAGATTTATTTTTTGGATTTATTATTTATGGTAACTATGGAAGATGTGGCTAAGGCCGCAGGTGTATCAAGAAAAACTGTTTATAACGTTCTAAACAATAATAGCGATATGATGTCCAAAGAAGTTAGAGAGCAGGTTCTTAAATGTGTTAAAGAGTTAAATTATAAGCCTTCAATTGCGGCACAGAGCTTAAAGACGGGAAAGACCAATCTTATAGGTGTGGTATTACCTAACTTGTATCATCCTTCTTATGTAGCTCAACTTGTAGATATTGAAGTAGAGGCAAGAAAGATGGGATATAATATTATTGCCTGTAATTATGATTATAAAACTGATTTGGAAGACTATTATTTTGATATGCTCTATAAAAGAAATGTGGATGGGATTATATATCAACCCTTTATATTGGATAATATTAACTATGACATAAGAACTAATGTTATTAAAGCAAAAGAAATGGGATTTCCTATTGTTGTTTTATGTGGTTTTATGGAAAAAAGTAATTTTTCCCGGGTAGTTATAAATGAAAAAAAAGCCATAGAAGACGCCATTAATTTTTTCTTAAAAAAAGGATACAAAAAGCCTGCCCTTATATATTGTAAATATTATGAAGATTTTGATTACACCAAACTTAATCCAAATAAATATCATCAGCCAAGACCTTACTGGTATTATACTTTTTGTAAAAAGAATAATATAGAACCACAAATAAGTGTTTTTTTTAATGAAGATAATCCCTTAAAGGAGTCTGTCAAAGATTTTCTGAAAAAAGACACTTATGATTGTATTATATGCGAAAACGATCATGTTGCAGTGACTTTATATAAATATTATAAAGAAATAAATAAAGAACCTTTACCTCTCCTTGGCTTTGATAATGCAGAGTATGGCTTAATATGTTCTCCCAAAATAACAACCTTTTCTATAGATTACAGCACTGTAGCTAAGAAAGCTATGGAAATTGTGGTCGGTGAAATTGAAGGTAATAAAAAACCTAAAAAAGTTGTTGTAGATTTTGAATTCTTTGAAAGAGAAAGCTCAAAATAAAGATAGTTTAAATCTCCGTAAAGAAACGGGGTTTTTATTAAACATTTGACAAGATTTAAAAAATGTGGTATAATATAATTGTGAGGTTTCTCTCTCGTGGGAGAAAAATTGTAGTATATATTCTGTGAGAGACTAATACTCTATATAAAAAAAAAGGAGGAATTTCAACAATGAAATTCAAAGGTTTTACCTTAATCGAGTTATTGGTTGTTATAGCAATTATTGCTATTTTGGCAGCCATTCTCTTCCCTGTGTTTGCTCAGGCAAGAGATAAAGCAAGACAATCATCATGTCTTTCAAACGTAAAGCAAATTGCTACGGCAATAATCCTTTACACTGATGATTATGATGAACAATATCCTGCCAGTGCAGATCCGGACAAAGGTGATTTGGTTCCTACCGGTTGGGGAACAATGTGGGATATAAATGAACATGCAGTTCATATGCAATTATTCCCATATATAAAGAACCATAAATTATTTGTTTGTCCTTCTGCCGCCAAGTTATCTCAAGGAGACAGAAATACATATACTGCCGGTCATGAAGGAAAAACTTATATGTGGAACGGTGGTGTTTTTGATGTCACTAACGGAGTTCAAGCCATGGCTGCTCTTAACAACCCCTCTTCCATAGTTTTGGCATATGACACAGCAGGAGAAGATGTGTGGAACAGAATGTGTCCTTACTACCACCCACACGGACACTGGTGGGGTAATGCCAACTATATTTCAGGTATGCACGCAAGTAAAACTCTTATAAATGTTGCTTACGCAGACGGTCACGCAAAGGGAGTAAAGATTACACAACTCGAAACCAAAGATTTTGGTTTTTATCTCCCCAACGGAACCAGCAGACAGTGGTTTGAAGGTGGAGATCCTCAAAAATGTGCTTGCTACGACTGTGATTTTAAGGGTTAAGGGTTTAAATCAAAAAGGGAGTTTTCACTCCCTTTTTTTAAAAATTATATATTTTTTATGATATAATAAAAATGTTAGTTATAGGCTTGTCCTATTTATACCCCTCCTTCCCATTCCCAAAAAGTTTTCGCAGATGCTTCAACTTTTCGGGAGCCCTTGGGAATTGAACTTGGGTTGCTCTGTTAGATTATTAGGCTTTTATCTCGCAAGCGAGTGAATGCATAAATTTGCAATTCTATGCAAATTTATTCCTGACCACACACCGGTTTCGACTTGGGTTGTTGGCTTAAATTGTTAGGCTTCTATCGTAAATTTGCAATTCTATG
>JAFSVJ010000119.1 GCA_017445025.1 Abditibacteriota bacterium
TCTATGTCACATACAGAATCGAACCGAGCGAGACGGAAGGTGAAGCATTTAGCGGAGGTATCTACAATGAAAATGCAAAAGATATTGCAAAAATAACTATGAACTCCGCAGATACAAAAGACGGCGAATACACCACAAAGAAAATAGGAACCATTGATTTCCAAAACACATCTCCCGCAACTTATCTCTGGTTCTGCGGTAACCAACACAAAGAGTTTGCCGATTGTATGTATATAGACAGAGCCTTTATAATTTTACATAAATAAAAACACAGGTTATTCCTCTCTCTCCTTAACAGTAAATTTGCAAATCTGCTTATTTTTTAAGGAGAGTGAGGCTAATAACTTAGGGTTTTGCTGCAATGGAGCATTTATCTCGCAAACGAGGGAATGCAAAAGGGAGATAGTGGTGATAAATATCCTTTTGATTGGTAAAATCTCTGATTTAAATCAACTTTTTGAAAAATGACTTTATTTTGTGGTATAATAAATATAGAACTCAAAACGGAGATTTATATGAAAACTATATTATCCATCACCCTACTTATACTATCTTTATCCCTTTTTGCCTTTGACATAACCTTTGAAGGAAAACCCTGCGCAAAAGTAATAATAAGCAAAAATGCCACAGCCATAGACAACTATGCCAAAGACGAGTTTATTAAATATATAGAAAAAATCACCGGAGCAACTCTCCCGGTCACAGACAAAGCCACAGACGGAAATAATATTTATATAGGTGAGGGAGAAGAGATAAAATCTCTTATAAAAGAATTAAAACCTTCTTTTGATTGGGAAAGCCTTTCACCTAACGGTATTCTCATCTTTTGCAAAGATAACAATTTAATCCTTGCCGGTAATAACTCAGGGACCATTTATGCGGTTTACACTTTTCTTGAAGATTATTGCGGTGTTAAATTTTTAACTCCGGAAGACGAATATATTCCACAAAATACTTCAATTATAACAGATGCCATTGATTATTCTTACAAATCACCTTTTATTTACAGAGACACAGATTTTAAATTTTATAATAATAACTATCAATATGATTTAAAACACAAAGTCAACGGATATTTCAATCCAGTTCCAAAAGAATTGGGTGGTCATCATGTTCCCTTAGGTTTCGCCCACACCCTTGTTAATATGTATTTGAAGCCGGAAGAATATGGCAAAGAACATCCGGACTGGTATTGTATGAGAAATGGAGAAAGACAAGTAAACCACTTTGCTCAATTATGTCTATCAAACAAAGAAATGGTAAAAGAGTTAACCGATTGTGTATTGAAGAATATAGAAGCAAACCCTGATATTGAAGTTTTTTCTTTAACACAAAATGATACAAGTAATTACTGCACCTGTCCCGAATGTGTAAAACTGACGGAAAAATACGGTCACAGCGGAGCCTTATTAACAGTAATAAACCAAGTTGCCGATGAGGTAGCCAAAAAATATCCAAATAAATATATAGATACCTTTGCCTATTCATATACAAAAGATGCCCCCACAGGTGGTATAAAACCAAGAGATAATGTAATAATCAGACTTTGCACTATCGAATGTGACTTTGGTCATCCCCTTTATGGCAAAAACAATACACAGTTTTTGAAGAATTTTACTGTTTGGAAAGATATAAGTAAAAACCTATCTGTTTGGGACTATGTTGTAAACTTTGACAACTATTTATTTCCATATCCAAACTTTCAAACTCTTCAACCAAATTTACAATTCTTTGAAAAGAATAACATAAGACATATTTTTGAAGAAGGGGACAATGCCGACAGTATTGGATTTTTAAACAATTACAAACAATATATTATAGCAAAACTCATGTGGGATCCGGATTTAGACTTAGATAAAGAAACGAAAACATTCTTTGATTTGTATTACGGAGACGCTTCTGAGGATATGCTAAAGGTATTGGATACCATAAAGAGACCTTTCTTACAAAACGAAAAAATCTATTTAAGCACCTATATGGACGCCTGTAATTATTTCTCAGTGAAAGATTGGACAGACTGTTTCACTCATCTTAACAACGCTCTCAAAAAAGTTGATAAAGACACTGTGCAATATGACAGAGTTTTGTTTGACGCCTTAGGAATGTATACGGCATACAGAAAATGCCTAAGAAGTGTCAAAGTTAAGCTAGAGAAAAAGGGAGTTATACCCTTTACCTTAGAAGAATATAAAGCCCTACTGACTGAAAAGGCTCCAAAATATGGACTTGTAAACTATAATGAGAGAGAAAGATTTAATCCCGCCATTTTAGACAGAGAAGATTTTCCAAAGGAAGGAACAAAGCCACAGTTGTGTGAAAATCTCTCAGACGATGATTGGGTTGATATACAAGAAAATACATTCTTACAGGTTCACCCTCTTTCCGGTTGGAGTAAAATAGTAGATGACCCTAAGGCCTCTAACGGAAAAACCATGTATATGGATCCTGTGGCCACAGACAATTATATTCAAAAGAGTTTGCATAACCTATATATTGACGATATGATTAAAACTGCGGATGTGTATATGGTTTATAAAGTCCTTCCCGGCATGGCAAAGGGAGTGGCCTTCGGCGGTGCCATTTACAATGACGCCGTAGCTCTAAATGATACATTTGATATAAGCTCTGAGGACACACCGGATGGTGAATATATAACAAGAAAAATCGGCACCATTGATATGAAGAAAACTAACTTCCGAACTCACATAATTTTGCATGGAAACGGTAACAAAGACCTTGCGGAATGTATGTATGTAGACAGATTTTTCTTGATTTTACATAGATAGAAATTAAATTTGCTAATCGCAAATTTAAAAAGCAAAAAGCAGAAAGCAAAAAGACAAAAATCGTGGTGCTTCGCACCACCTTGGTTGGTGGGCTCTAAATTTTAATGTTAACAGTAGTCCCCCCTACTCAAACCCCTAAAAATATCGCTTTGCTCAATTTTTTGGGGACCCCTGAGTTGCGTTAGGGGTTGAATTGCGGCAATCTCGGGGCCCCCAAAGAGCCCTGCGAATAGCGAAACAACCCAATGGCTCCCGAAAAGTTGAAGCATCTGCGAAAACTTTTTGGGAATGGGTTTTAAGGGTGAGAAATAAGCATCGCTTTTTTGAAAAAACGACAACAACTTGCCCAAATCCCAAAAAGTTGAGCGAATAGCGAAACTTTTAGGGAAGGGGCTTTAGGGGGGCTACGAGGAGCGTCGCGACCGTGGGGGGCCGTCAATTGTGCATTGTGCATTTTGCATTAATTTCACAGTCATCCCTTTAAAAACCAAAAGTCGTTTAAA
>JAFSVJ010000120.1 GCA_017445025.1 Abditibacteriota bacterium
AAAAGGAGAAAATTATGAAAAATATATTTTTATTTATATTTATTATTCCAATTTGTTCAATTTGTTTTGCAAGTGATAATATAACAAATGATCAGCAAATAGAAAAATTTGTTATAGATAATAATATCCAATTCTTATATGATGAGTTATTGGATTATGAATATTCAAGCACAAGTATAACAGATTGTGGGTATAAAGTTTTAATAAATAAATTTGGAATTATAGACAAAAATAATCCCACATTATTTAAAGAACCAATACCTAATATTTATAATCAAGAAAATTCTAATTATGTAAAAGAATTATCAAGAAAAGAATTTTCAGATAATCTATTTATGTATGACTATTTAATTGATGATAATATTTCTATACAAGATATGCGTTTATCGGGAAAGGAAGAAAATCGTCCAATAAAATCTATTGCAATTAAAGATAATAAAGGAAATCTGATTTGGGATATATTATATTTAGCAAATGATAAATCACATATCCCTCCTCATGTATATAATATCTTTAAAATTGATGATAAATATATAGTTTTATATTGTTTTAAAAATCATCTAAAAATAGATGTTTGTAAAAATGCCGGCAAACCAATTATTGAATCAAAAGATTTATATAGTATATGGGGAGAAGTTAACAGGTATAATATAACTAACAGTAGTTTAATATCAAATAACTTAATTAAAATAGGATTTGAAATAACTCCTGATTCAATACAAGTTTTAAGAAGCAAAAACAAAATAAATAATACTAATGATAAAGTATTATCAGATCCTATTTCTAATTCAAATTATAAAAGTAGTAACAATATTAAGATTTCATCTGAAATATGGCAAATAACACCTTATTATGAAAATAATAATAAGTATCAACATTCTACTTTTGAAAACCTATATGGTGCAAATTATCTTTATCCAAAATTAGTATGGATTAATGAAAATGAATTTCATAGGCTTATTTCAAATAAGAATAAACATTATGATTTTATTGAGCAAGATACCGAGCCGACTATTGAGCAATTAAGAGAAAAGTTTCCGGATGACACTTTTTTCGGTGATGAGGTAGGAGATAAGGAAGAAATAAAAACAAGTTCAAATAATCCTATCTCCGAAGGAGTTAATGGTATATCTGATTCAAAACAAGCACAGGACATTAACTTTCATAAAAACTTTTTTGTAAAAATCTATGATAAGTGCAAATCATTTTTTGCAAATCTTATACATCCAAGGGTTTCCGAAAATTCGTAAGACTTTTTGGGATGATAAGATAGTGTCTCAATTTGAAAACACCAAAAAAATATTTTATAGCAATGCTTAAAAATTGTTTTTTTTTTTTTTTTGATGTGTTATAATATAATTGGGATTGTAAATGTATCTTTTGCAATTACAATTCACAAATTAAAAATCCCCTTTATTATAAGGGAAGTTTTTAATATGAGGGTGAAATTATGAAATATATTGTTTTATCCGTATTGTTTATGGTGGCTAATTTTATATTTGGGAGTGTCTATTCACTTCCTGTTTTGCAAGCGCCTCTTTTGAATGTAATCAAAGAATTTGAAGGAGAATCGGCTCATTTTGATGAGTCTTCTTCTTTTGAAGTGAGTTTAAATGAAATGTCTCCTTATTCTTCTGTTAAATATTATGTATACGATAAGAATAGTGATTATATTTGGGGCATAAACAGCAAAAAAGACCATGTTGTTTATTTTGAAGAATACAGGTCTAGTTATGGTGGTAAAGCCGAAAACAAATATAGCGAAGAACAATGTAAAGAAATAGTAAAGGACTTTTTGAATAAAAAATATGTAGGTTTTAAGGATATTGACTGGAAAGAAACCACTCTTATAGGAAAAAATGAATATAGAATATATCAATATACTTTTTGTTTTGAACAGTTTGTGGGGGATGTTCAAACATCCAATTTAATAGAAGTAAACATTCTTCCGGAAACAGGTGAAATAATAAGCGGCAAATTTGGATATGGTGATTATGATAATATTCCGAAACCTGTTATAGATTGTGATAAAGCTATGGAAACTGTGTTAAAAGATATTAATATGGAAGAAGTTAACTATACTCCGCCTATATTATTGTATAGTTATGATAATAAATTATTATGGATAGTTCATGAAATAGAAGGACGACGAGGAAGTGTGGTTTGCTCCTATGATTATGTTATTGATGCCATTACCGGTAAAATAGTATTTAAGTTTGGCCTTGAAAACATTCATCTTGCTTTGCCTACTAATGATTATATTGAATTGGATTATTTAAAAACTCGTGATATAATTAAAAATGTTGTAATAGAAGATGATATTATTACAATTAAGGCATTTAGTGAAATATACAAATTAAAAATCAACAGTCCTTATATTGAAAGAAATAACTCAAGAGGATATTTGGGCAATTCAGTTTATAAAGAAGGGGATAAAATCTATATTCCCTCCGCCATAACCCATAGCTTTTATAATGTTTACAGAAACATAGCAGATTAGTAGGTGTAAAAAACTCTCCGTAATAAGGAGAGTTTTTTTTGTCCCCCTAAGCTTCATTCTCAAAAAGTCTTGCTTTGCTTCAACTTTTCCGGAGCGTGGATATAAGAAATCAGAAATCAAAACAAGTTCCGGTCCTGTCTCCGAAGGAGTTAATGAAGCATCCAAACAAGCACAGGACATTAACTCTCATAATAACTTTTTTGTTCAAATCTTTAATAAATGCAAATTGTTTTTTGCAAATATAATAAAGCAGGGCTCACCCCTGCTTTTTTATTGTTTTGTGGAAAAAAGTTTTCTTTGTTGTGTTAATATCTCGCTCATGCGAAGTTCAAAGAGTTGGTTAAGATATTTCTTTATGGAGTGTAAAATCAGCCCGGAAGAGAAGGACAGGACGCTTAAAAATCCCATAAATACACTCATAATAAGAGTAGGTATCCTTGGCACCAATCCCGTGTTTAAAAACTCAACATAAACAGAAATAAATCCACCTAATCCTATTAAAAACAAAACAATAGCTATTATTCCAAAGAATGTTAAGGGTTTTATATCTTTAAACAGTGAAAATATCTCTGTTATAACTTTAAAACCGTCCTTAAATGTGTTTAATTTACTATAAGAGCCTTCCGGACGATCTCTGTATTGAATAACTTCCTCAACTATATCCATTTTCTTATCCAAGGCAAACACTGTCATTTCCGTTTCTATTTCAAAACCTTGTGACAGAATAGGGTAGGACTTGGCAAAGAGATAGGAAAATCCTCTGTATCCGCTGGTTAAATCATGGATTTTAGCGTGGAAAATAAGGTTTATCAAGTATGTCAAAAGCTTGTTTCCGGAGTTGTGGAAAGGCCTTTTGTTTTCTGTGAAATAGGTGGAGGAAAGTCTGTCTCCTAAGGTCATGTGCACTCTTCCTGTTAAGATTGGGTCTACGAGTTTTTTTGCTTCGTTGGCAGGATATGTGTCGTCACCGTCCACCATAAGATAACACTCCGCATCAATATCTCTAAACATACTCCTTAACACATTTCCTTTTCCTTGTTTATACTCGGGAATTACCACAGCTCCCGCATCTTTGGCGATTTGGGCTGTGTTGTCTTTGGAGTTGTTGTCATAGACATAAATGGTAGCTTCCGGTAGCTCACGCTTAAAATCTTCAACTACTTTTTTTATTGTTAATTCTTCATTATAACAAGGAATAAGAACCGCAATTTTATCCATAATTTAACTCTTTATATTTAATATTTGTTGATATAATTAATCATTTTTGTTTTCATATTATCAAAATCATTTACTGTGAGGAGAGATGAATCCTTTACCAAAATTAGGTCTTTAAATTGCATAAAGAGATTTTCCCCTTCGTTGGCTTCATTACCTTTATTATTCTTTTTGAGATAAGTTATTTTATCTTCAAAGAGAGAAAGGAATTTTAGGTCATTTATTCCGTCACAGAGAGTTTTTAGACGAAGGGATGGAACAATGTCAATATTTGAACCTAATACTCTGTAATAAATAATTGAGTTGCATCCCGTTCCCTTTTCGGAGATATCCGCATTTATTCTCGGACCTATATTATTACATTTGAAAGGCACCATTATTTTGGTGTCTTTATTGTTAATATAAGTATTCCAAATATCTTTTCTTTCAGCCATAAGGTTTTCTTCTAAGGGATATGAAACTTTAATATAATCATTTTCGGTAATTATTTTAACCGCCGGGGTGAGTAATTCCTTAAAATCAGCATATTCTTTGCTTTTTTGGTTATCCTCGGTCACCATCATATAAATATTGCAACCTGTATTTTGCTTAGCTGAGTTTACCAATTCTGTGGCAAAAACTCTCGCTTTATTGGAAATGTCTAAGCTGTCAATGGGCTTGATATAAATATTCTTGATACCGGAAAGCATAATGGTTTTAACGGTTAAGTCAAAGTTTTTACCGTCAGCTTGCCATTTTCCGAAATCATTTTCTTTATAGTTAAACCAAAAATCTGAGTTTGCCACATCAAGTGTGACACTGTTTATTCCTTTTTCAGTTAGGAAACGACAAATTTTATCAGTAAGTTGAAGATATCTTGTAAGCTCAAAGTTTCCCTCACATATTTCTTTGGCAAATTCCTCGTTAAAATCACATTCCGCAACAATATTGAAGGCAACAGGCAAATCTTTGGCTTCTGTTTCAAATTTAATGGGAAGCTCAATATTAGTATCATTAAATGTGAGAGTGACCTTTCCTTTATATGTGCCTTTCTCTGTGTTTTCGGGGATTTTTGTTTCAATATAGAGAATGTGACTTGTCCCTCTTTCTATGTTTTCAAAGGTTAATTCATGTCCTTCTCCCATAAATATGGGGTCATATTTCCCCTCGCATTCATCTAAACCACCGAATTTAATATTGTCTTTAAAATCTCCCTCATAAGCAAATTTGATTTCATTTATAGGTTCGTAAGCGGAAAAAATCAAACCTAAGCCACATAAAGATCCTTTGTTTGCAAAGATTCTTCCTTCCGGTCTGCTTACATAAGAGTTAAGTTTATTTTTTCCGTAACTTGAACTGCAATCAATAAAGGAGAACATAAATGGTAGGGGCTTTTCAAAGGACAGAGCCTGTGCCTGAGCTGTAGCTCCTCTGTAATATGTCATTTCTTTATTGATTTGGTCGAAAATAATGCGAGCTTTTTGGATAGATTCTCTGTTTTTAACCTCGCTTATTTTTGCTAATTCATCTAAGTAAGAAGCTTGAACATTCCTAAAGTTTTCCGGTAGAGTTTCGTCTGTGGGGTTTAACTCTCTTATTCTGATATTCATTTTTTGTTCAAAGGATTTGAATGCTGTCTCATCGTCGGAGAAGTAAAGGTCGGTCCAATCAAAAATGTTTTCCGTAAGGGATTGGGTGGGAATATTTTCTCTGTGAGATTTTCGGATAACTTTAATAACCCAGTCGTCATTTACAAAATGTGAGTCTGTTAGGGATTTTCTGTCAATAATAAGAATAAAATCCCAACCGGTTTTTGATACATTAGGGGAGACTTTATATTTGTTGCTCCAAGCTATATTTTTGTTGTAGGCGTCATAGATAATTCCCCCGGGATAAATAATATAGTGAGCAAAGAGATTGGAAAATCCTTTTTTGCCTATGTAAATTTCAACTCTGTCTTTGTCATAGTTCGGGTTTTCTTTGTAGTAGGTGGTTCTGTCAAGTATGGAAGTGTTAAAATCTTTGAGGTCCATACCTATAAAGATTTCATTGTTGGTATGCATAACTTTTAGGAAGCTTTGAGTATTTTCTCCCTTGTCGCCCAAAAGCATGGCAGGAGACGCCTTCATATTTTGAAAGGAAGAGGGAATCTCTACAGTCTTTTCACTATATATAGCCCCAAAAGAAGCTATCTGTAATAAGATAAGAATAATAATTAAATAATATTTCATAATAAATCTCTCAAATTTACCTTACATGTCCTGTCCGTTTATATTAAGGGTAAATGTGGCATTTAATACTTTTGCGGACTGTTCGCATAATTTCACTCTGTCTATGAATAACAAGAAATAATCTCTAACTTTGGCTATATTTTGATCAATGGTCATTTTAAGAAGAATATTTCTTTTTTCACTGTCAATAATAAGTTTATTGTCTGTTACTGAAGCGTTTACTTTGTCGTGAATATCAAAAGTTTCTGAGTCGGGAGTGTCTTGCACTCGAGATCTGTGGGCGTCGCTTTTATCCGCAATTATGAGAGCTGCCGCCAATTCATGGATTGGTTGACCATGCCTTTCGTCATGATTTGCAATAGCACTTGCCACTTTAATGGCGTCTGACATGGTGCAGTGGTATTTTAACATAAAATTAAGTGCGATAATTGCACCGGTTTCCGCATGGTTATGCCTTAGAATTGAGTTTCCTAAGTCGTGGAGAAGACCGGCTATTCCCCCCATTTCGTATATATGATTGTCATAATTAAGGTCTTTTAATATTTGTTTTGTTCTCTTGGCAACGACTATGGAATGTCTAAAGCCATGTTCTGTATATCCTATAGATTTCATTTGCTCATTGGCAAAATTGAGCATATCTATTATTTCTTGGTTTTTCTCTAAAGTTTCTAAATATATCTCTTTCATCAGTCTGATCCTTTTGTGGTGCTGTCGTAGAGAGTCTTGTTGTCTTTTCCGGTTATTTTAAGACCGCTCCCTTTAATGTTATGTTCTTTTAGAGTGTTTATTATTTCATCTTTAATGGTGAGGGCTTTGGCTTTTCCTTCCCCTGTGTCGGAGAGATTTGTTTTAATTGTAATAAAATTATTGTTTGATACAAGTATTAAAACTTCGTTTTCTGTGGCGTCTTTGGGATAAGATGTTTTATAATTGAACAACAAAAGAGCGGATTTGTCTATGTTTGTTTTGAAAGATGTCACTTGTGAGATACCGCTTGACAGAACTATTAAAGCAACAGCTACCAAAAGCCCTGTGAGACAACCCTTTCTGTATTTACTTCTCTGTAATTCTAAATCTTGTTTGTTATCACTCATTATTCTATATATGCTACCCCTGTCAAATTTCCTTTTTGAGGGATTGTCACAGAGGCATTTTCATCTATATTTTCTTTTATGTAATTATTATCTAAATATAATCCAATGATTTTATGGTTAGTGTTATTTGTGACAGATGTTTTATTTTCTTTTTCTGTCACAGAGATTTTATCCAAAAACTCTTGTTTATCTGTCCAAATAACAGAGGGATATTTTGCATTATAAGCTTCCGTCACTTTTGTGTCCGGGACTTTTATAAAGCAGAGACCTATTCCGATTAATATCATTATAATACATACCACATAAGTGGAGTATCTTTTTTCGTATAATATTGTATTTAATAATTCTTTATCTTCAAACATTATTTTTTTAGCTCAAACAATAGTCTGCAAAGCATAGCTTGGAGACTTATGGCAGTGTTGACGTTTGCCTTTAATTTATCTTTGGTTTTCCAAATAATATTAATGGCTTTAATTATTTTTTCTTCCGTTAATTTGTCGGAGAAAGTTTTGATTTCATCTTTTTTGTCAATGTTTATTAATTCTTTGGACTCAGAGGTTTTGAGAACAAGCATATCTCTAAAGATTAGGGATATCATATCGAGGGCAAACAAAACCCCCTCCTGTGAAGTGATTTCACAAATGATAGGGTAGGAATAAAACAGCTTGGGGTCAGCTTTGATTTCCTCTTTGGTTATTTTTCCCGTTTTAGAAAAATAGTTATCTTTATTGGAGAGAATATCCGCAAGATATAATAAATCCATAGGCTTTGTAATAATGGATTTGACACAGTCAAAAGTTATTTGCCTAAGGTCATCTCTCTTTTCGTTTTCCGCTAAAATAAGAGCTTTTCCTATGGATCCCATAGAATAGGAAATCGCAAAAGTGAGAAAGCTTTGGTCTAAATTATGGTTTTTGGAAAGATATGATTTAATAACATCCTTGTTTATGGGACTTAAATTAATAACAATACTTCGGCTTCTTATGGTTTGTAGAATATTGTGTGGATTTGAGTAAATAAGAATGTTGATTAAATACGTGGGCGGTTCTTCTATTATTTTTAAAATGGAGTTGGAAGCTTCTTCGTTAAGAGTATCTCCCTTTTGGATAATGTTGATTTTGTACTTTGCCTTTATTGGTGGATACATAGAGAGCTCTTTAAGGGCTCTCATTTGGTCAATGGTGGTGTTTTGACCTTTCGGATACCAATATGCTATATTTGGATTGTGTTTTTGTGCATAGGTTTGGCAATTATTACAGAGACCGCAAGGGCCCTTGGGGGTTTTATTTTCGCATAACAAAGATAAGGCAAACTGTTCAGCTAATTGTAGTTTGCCTACACCTTCTTCTCCTGTAATAATTATACTTTGGGGCACATCCTCGGAAAGTGAAAGGTTGCATAAATATTTAGAGGCAGTTTCATTTCCGAGAATATGGTCAAATCCAAAATTATGCATGTTCAAATTTTTCTACGTTAACAACAAAGATTACAGCACCCCCAACTTGAACTTTTATGGGGCTCATAATTCCCATACCTGCCATAAAGTCCATAGGTGGTTGAGTAACGATTTGTTCTCTTGTGGAGGCGGTTTTTTTGATGGTTGATATAACGTCATCAACTTTACTTTCGTCAACACCTATAAGAAGGGTTGATTTACCGTCTTTTAAGAATCCTCCTGTGGAGGCAATAACTGTGTATTGGTAGCCTTCTTCTGTCAAAGCGTCACAAATATCCAGTTTGTCTCTCTCATGAATAATAGCAATTACTAATTTCATTTTCTTCTCCTATATGTTTAATTCTTTTAAAATATCTTGAAAAACTTTTTCTATGCTTTGGGTTGCATCGATTATTTCAAATCTATCTGAAAACTTTTGGGAAAGTTCATCAAAACCCAACTTAATTCTCTTATAGAAATCTACATCTGAGGATGATATTCTGTCCGGGTCCGTTTGTCTTGCCAGTGAAGTTTTAACATCTATCTTCAAATAAAAAGTTTTGTCCGGATATAGATTATAGCAAGCAAAATTATTAAGTTTGTTTAGAAAGTCAAAGTCAAATCCTCTTCCATAGGCTTGATAAGCTAAGAATGAGTCGCTGTATCTGTCTGTAATGACCCATTTCCCTTCATCAAGGGCAGGTTTTATGAGCTCTGACACATGCTGTGCTCTTGCTGCCAAAAACAATAAAATTTCACTCTTTAAATCCAATCCTTCGGAGTGCAGAAGTATTTCTCTTATTTGGTTGGCTATTAAAGTTCCCCCGGGTTCAAGAGTTTTGATATGATCTATATTCTTTTTTGTCAGATATTCGCTTAACTTGTTGCATAGAGTGGTTTTTCCGCAACCGTCTATGCCTTCAATTGAAATAAACATTTTATTTCCTTAAAATTTGATTCTATCATAAATTTGCAATTCTATGCAAATTTATTCCTGACCACCCACCATTCGCTTTGCGAATGGTCCGGGTGGGTGGGTGACCCAAGGGCTCCCGAAAAATCTTAGATTTTTTTGGAATGGGTCCTTGAAAGGAATTTGCGGTTGCAAATTCAGTTCAAAGAGGGTGAATCTAATAACTTGGTTGTTGGCTTAGGTTATTAGGCTTCTATCGTAAAATTTGCATTTTTGCAAATTTTACTCCTGACCACCCACCACAATGGCTGTCGCCTTGTGGTCCCCCCTCCTTGAAAGGAATTTGCGGTTGCAAATTCAGTTCAAAGAGGGTGAATCTATCAACTTAGGCTTTTAACAATATTTTAAATTTATGAAGATTAAAAGATAAGCCTAAGCCCTATTTTATCGTGGGGGTAATTATACATTAATTTTTATCGTCGCTTTTCTCAAAAATTCTCAGTCTTCTGTAAGGCTCATTGCCTATGGATTCCGCATAGAATCCTAAATCTTTCACGAATTTGTGTTGACTTCTTCTAACAAAGGCGTCCTGTGGAGATAGGTCATAAAATCCGCCATAGAAGTTGAGGTTTTCGATAGCTTTCTTCACTTCTTCTATTGCTTCCGCTTCTTTTTCGTTTTTGTCAAGTCCGAAAATTTCTTTTAAGGCGGAAGTGATTTGGCTTGTGGTATTGCTTTTTATAACGTGAATTGGGATGCTTTTGGCTTTCAGCTCGCCCAAAATGGTGAAATCACTTTTGTTATCATAATTTTTTATGGTTATGACACTGTCACATTCTTCTTTATGACGAACAATTCTTGCGGGGAGATTGAGGGTGACTATAGCTTTTTCAAGTTTATTTCTGCTGATACCGTAGGGAAGAATTCTAATTATTTTTCCCTGTGGCTTGGGATTAAGTTTTTCAACTTCTTTAATATTATCAAGACTATATGGATTATGGTCTTCTACAATCTTAATGGTTCCGCCCTTGTTTCTCATTCTTATTTGAGGGTGAAGAATATTGCCGCGTAGAAAATCGTCTACGGCTTTGGCTGTATCTTTGTGAATGGCTACTCTGTCCAAATCCAATATTTCTATAATAATGTCAAATGTAGGTTCAGCCATTCTTTCTTGGACGGATTTTTGAGTTCCCCGTCTTAAGGCTTCTTCGTCAGAGAGAGTGACTGTTTGTATACCTCCCACAAGGTCGCAGAGAGAAGGGTTGATAATAAGGTTTTCGAGAGTTTGACCGTGAGCGGTAGCAATTAACATTACACCCCTTTCCGCTATGGTTCGTGCTGCCAAGGCTTCTTCGTGAGTTGATATTTCGTCAATAATGACAACTTCGGGCATGTGGTTTTCAACGGCTTCGATCATAACACTTTCTTGTTTTAAGGGAGTTGAAACCTGCATTCTGCGAGCGTGACCTATGGCAGGGTGGGGAATATCACCGTCACCGGCTATTTCGTTGGAAGTGTCAATGACGATAACTCTTTTTAGAAATTCATCTGAGAGTATTCTTGCAATTTCACGAAGTTTTGTGGTTTTTCCTATACCGGGACGTCCTAAAATAAGAATGGATTTTTCTTTTTCTATTATATCTCTTATAAGGTCTACGGTTCCGTAGACTGCTCTTCCTACACGACAGGTAAGGCCTATAATTTTCCCGTATCTGTTTCTTATGGCAGAGATACGGTGGAGAGTTTTTTCAATACCGACTCTGTTGTCGTCTCCAAATTGCCCAACTTTTTCTAAGATTCTATCAATATCTTCTTGAGATATGGTTATTTCGTCAAGACGCAAGGTCTCTCCTGTCCACCGAATTTCTAAGGCTCTGCCTAAATCCAAGACTACTTCCAAGAGTTCGGAGATATTGCCTTTGCTTATTACTTGATATTTGATTTTTTCAGGCAATATAGCTAAGAGTTCTTGTATGTTATCGGTTATTTTTTCCTGTTTTGTCATATACTAAGTTTTCAAAATAATTAATAATTCCTGCGGAGATAACCACTGAAGCTGTTTCACTTCGCATTAATCTTTTCCCGAAAGAAATAATTTGTCCCTTTATGGATTTTAAAAAATTTGTTTCTTCAAGGGATAGTCCCCCTTCCGGTCCTATGACAAGAAGGTAAGAAGAATTTGGGTTAGTCACCTTTTTTTGAAAAGGTTCACCCGTGGAGTCTGTAATAAGAATGTTTTGGTATTTTTTAAAATTAATATCTTTTATGGTTTTAAAAAACTCAATGCCGGGTTCATTTATTCTCAAACTTTGTTCACAAGCTTCACGAATAATTTTTTTAAACCTTTGAAGGTTTTTATCAAAGTCTTCTCGGCTCATCATTTTAACGGAATTATCACCATTAAACAGAATAAATGATTTAACTCCTACTTCTGTAGCTTTTTGCAGAACATATTCGATTTTGTCTTTTTTAAGGGAAGCGACACAGAGTGTGAGATTAATGGGAGTTTCTCTGTCTTCCGTTATATCTTCAATAATTGTGTATCCTTCATTGTTTATTTCACAGAGATATTCCTTTTGGTCTTTAATTATAGAGATTTTGTCACCTATCTTTAGTCTTAAAACATTGAATAGTTGATGTTTTAGGATAGAGGTGTCTTCATTGTCAACAAAAAACCTGTATTGATTTTTCATTTTAGTATTTGTCTTGAAGCTGCTCTAATATAATTTTTTCATTACCTTTTTCATCAACTTCTCTAAAGAAACAGGAGCGATAGCCTTCGTGACAGGCAGCTCCGACAGCTTCAACCTTACATACAATACAATCCTTATCGCAGTCAATAAGAAATTCTTTTACATGCTGGACATTTCCGCTGCTTTCTCCTTTAATCCAAAAGCATTTTCGTGATCGTGACCAGAAGCAAGTTCTTTTGGTTTCAAGTGTCATTTTAACGGAATCTCTGTTCATGTAAGCCACCATGAGAACATCTCCGTTATTGTTGTCTTGAACCACACAAGGAATTAATCCGTCTTTATCAAATTTAAGTGAATCTAAAAATTTATCCAATTTATTATCCTTTATTAAAATATAAAATTATTTACACATAATTATTATACCAAAAAAAAGGAGTATTTATCAAATTTTTAATGAATAATCACATTTTTTTAATTTGATTTTATATTTCAATTATTGTATAATATATTGGAAACATTAAGGAGTTTAGGCATGATTTGGATTGATGCACAGAAAATAGGGGTTTGTGGTAAACCCTTTAAAGAAGCTAAAAATTACAGACGATTAACTGAAGAAGACAATGCAATAATGACAAAGGTTAACGAGAACGGTTTTTTTCCAAAACTCGGAAGAAATTCAGCCGGAATGCATGTGGATTTTAAAACAGATTCAAGAGAACTGTTTGTCCGTTGGTCCGTAGGCTATGCCGATCCTGTGACAAATTTTAACCTTATAGGATATTCAGGTTTGGATTGTTATATGTTTTATGAGGGAGCCTATAGATATTTAGGTTCCGGAATTCCTACTCCTAAGCGAAAAACAGGGCATGAAGCTTGTATTATGCCAAAGCATTATAAGAAAATTCCTAAGGGAATGAATTTGTTTTCTTTAAATTTATGTAATTATGATGAGTGTAAAAAAATAGAAATAGGTATTGATGATGACGCAAAAATAGAAGGGGTTCCTTTTAAGAGTGATTATATAGCGGTATACGGTTCTTCCATAACACAGGGGGGATGTTCTTCAAGACCGGGAATGGCATATACACATATTATGAGACGAACTTTAAATGAAGAAGTTTATAATATGGGTTTTTCCGGTGCCGGTCTTTTGGAACATGAAATGACGGAGATTTTAAATAAACTTGACCCTAAACTGATGATTATGGATTGTGTTGCAAATATGTGTTATTTAGAAGATAATGTATTTGAGGAAAGGTATAATTATTTTTATGATGTTTATAGAAAAAATCATCCAAGGACTCCAATCCTATTTATTGAACAACCATATTTTACAATATCATGGGCGTGGCTTGATGAATATGAACTGAAGAATTATTTACTTAGAAGCATAGTTTCAAAGTGGAAAGATAATAATGTTTATTATTTAAAAGGTGATGATTTATACGGACATGATTTTGAGGCCTCAACAGATGGAGTGCATCCTACAGATTTGGGATTTTTAAGAATGTCTCAAGAAATAGTTCCTTATGTAAAGGAAATTTTGAAAAAATAAGTTAATTAATTTGCAATTTTTTAATAAATTTGGTATTATAATTATAGTATGTTTTTTTTATTATTATTAATTATAGGAGAAAAATATGGAAAAAATAAAGTTGGCTATTATAGGAACAGGTGGAATGGCAAAAGCTCATGGAGATGCCTTTTCCGCAATGGACAATGTTGAAATAGTTGCTTGTTGTGATATTTTAGAAGAAAGAGCTAAAGCTTTTGCCGAGAAATATAATATACCTCATTATTATACAGATTTTAATGAATTATATGAAAAAGAAAAACTCACAGCCGTTTCTGTTGTGACTTCAGATAAATTCCATAAAGCACCATCAATTGAAGCTTTAAAGAGAAATATTCACTGTATGTGTGAAAAGCCTCTTGCGGATAATCTTGAAAATGCTAAAGAAATGAGTGATTTGGCAGAGGAAAAGCTAAAAGAGGGTATTTTTACAGCTGTGGACTTTTCATACAGAAATTCTTTTGCCACTCAAAAGCTTGCGGAAATGGTTCAAAGCGGTGAGTTTGGAAAGGTTATAGCTTTTGATGCTCATTACAGACAATCATGGGTTTCCACAAAGATATGGGGAGATTTCAGAACTTCTTCCGCATTTCAGTGGAGAATGTCCACAAAACACGGTTCTTTGGGAACTATGGGTGACACAGGTGTTCACATTTATGACCTGACTCGTTTTGTTTGCGGTGATTTTGATGAAATTTTCTGTCAGCTTGATTGTTATGACAAAGATGTAAACCAAGTAGGGGAATATGTATTTGACGCCAACGAAACCATGTATACCATTGCAAAGTTAAAATGTGGTGGAAGAGGAACTGTAGATTCTTCTCGTTGGTCAACAGGTTATGCAAACGAGGTTTCCATTCAAGTTTTCTGTGAAAAGGGTGGTTTTGACCTTAATTTGGACAGAGTTAAAGGTGGACAGTTAAGAGCTTGTATTAACGAGAACAGAGATAAGGGTGTTTGGGAAATAATAGCCTGTCCCGAAACTCCTGATATGTGGACAAGATTTATAGATTCTATCATTGAAGGCAAACAAGGACAGACTTCTTTCAAAGGTGCTTACGAAGTTCAAAAACTCCTTGATGCAAGTATAAAATCCAATGAAAAGCAAGGTTTTGTGAAATTATAATGGTTTTTGGTTGTGATTGTTTGTTAATTATTTAATAATCGGTTTTTAAATTGTTTAGAAAATTAATATACAAATATGCTCATGATGTTCCTAAGGACACAAGATATAATTTCGGTCGAGATATTATAGGTAATATCCATAGTGGTATATTTCAGGGTTTTTACATACCTTTTATTGCTATTGTAGGGCGAAAGTTCTTTCACTTATCACCATTTTTGATTTCTTTATTCATTGCGGGCCCTTTTTTATCCGGAATTATAGGTATGGTGGTTTCCGGTTTTGTGCCCATTAATAAAGAAAACAAATATATGGCATATATGGGGTATATGGGTTGTGCCGGTATAATATTTGTTTTACCTTTTTTAAATGAAAAGCATTCGGTTTTATATGCTTTGGTATGTTTCTCTTATTATATCTTTGCAAGTTTTGGTCCTTTATATATGATTATTATTGAAAGGATATACAGAATAGAGATTAGGGCAAAACTTTTGGGATATTCCAAAATATTTATGGCTTTATCTTCATTCCTTTGCACTTTAATTGCGGGAGCCATAATTGATTACAAGTTTTACGGTTTTGATATGTGGAGAGCTTGTTTTGTAATAGGTGGTTTAGGTTGCGTTTGCAATATGTATTTCTGCTTTTATAAGATAAGAATGCCTCATGTTGACATAGTAAAAGAAAGCTCTGTTAAGTTTTTAAAGGAATCTTTTAAACTTATAAAAACAGATATGTTAAACACTTGGTTTATAATCTCTGCCACCTTTTTCCTCTTAGGATATATGACCATAAACACCCTTATCCCCATATACCAAAACGATATTATGAAAATCGGTCCTAAGGAAGTTGCCATTTTGACCTTGATTCAAAACATTACTTGGACCTTTTCTTATCCTTTTGTGGGTTCATTTATAACAAGAAAGGGTGCTGTCAGAGGTTGGATTTTAACCTTAGTAACATTGATTATTATGGCATTGACTTATATAATTTGCCCCATTAAAAACTGGTATGTTCTTTTGCCCTTTTATATGTTTTTCGGCTTGTTTATGGCACTAAACGATTTGGGATCCATGTCTATCTATTATTATATCAGCGGTGGACAGCAAGTCAGAGAGTATATGGCACTTACCTATTTCTTTAATGCGGTGAGAGGTATTTTGGCTGCGGCATTTTCTGCTTGGATTATTAAATATGCCGAGAGAATAAATGCAGATTACAGATGGGTATTTCTGGCAACCATAATATGTTTATGTATAAGTATTGTTATTTTTGTTATAGCATTTAAAAATGCTGATAAAATAAGAGGAATAGTTAGAAAGTAAGTTTTTAGGGGAGTTGAAATCTTTTTTATAAAATAACTATTAATTAAAAAAAATAAATTATAGAGGTAAAAAAATGATAAAAGTCACAGTATGGAATGAAAACATTCACGAAAAAGAAGAATTTTACAAGGATAATCTATTAAAATTCTACCCCAAGGGAATTCACAATGCCATAGCCGATTTTCTTAACAAGGATCCGGAAATAGAGGCAAAAGGTGTGACCCTTGATATGCCCAGTCAAGGTTTGCCTGATGAAGTTTTGGACAACACTGATGTTCTTTTCTGGTGGGCTCACGCAGGTCACGGTCAAGTTGAAGACTCCTTGGTGGAAAAGATTCACAAGAGAGTTCTTGAGGGCATGGGAATGGTCCTTTTGCACTCAGCTCACTATTCAAAGATTTTCAGAAAGTTAATGGGAACCACTTGTTCTTTGAGATGGAGAGAGACAGAAAAGGACAGAGAGAGAGTTTGGACCATTGACTACTCTCACCCAATTGCAGAAGGTCTGCCTGATTATTTTGATATTCCCGGAACAGAAATGTATGGTGAGATCTTTGATATACCTCAACCTGATGATATTGTATTTATATCTTGGTATGCCGGTGGTGAAGTGTTCAGAAGCGGTATTACATACCAAAGAGGTAAAGGAAAGGTTTTCTACTTCTCACCCGGTCACGAAACTTTCCCGATTTACAATCAAGCCGAAGTTCAAAAGATTTTGACCAACGCCGCAAAGTGGGCAAAACCCACAACAAGCACAGTTCGTCCTATGACAACTTGTATAGATGTTGCTAAATCACCTGAATGGGACAAATAAATGCACAATGCATAATGCAAAATGCACAATAAATTCTTAGAAATTTATTTCATAAATTTCGTTTTTTAAATAATGCACATTGAATAAAAAAAAAGGAACCTTTTCGGTTCCTTTTTTTTTAAAGCATTAATTTATAATGATAATGCTTCAAATGGGCATGTTTCTGTGCATGCGCCACAGTCTAAACATTCGTCGCTTACTGTGATTTTTCCGTCTACAACTTCGAGAGCTGATACAGGACAACCGTCAACACAAGCACCGCAACCTTGACATTTTTCAACATCTATATTTACCATTGCAAAGTCCTCCGTTTTACTATATCAATTATTATTATAACACAAATAACAATTTTTATCAAGTTCTAAAATTGAATTAAAACATAATTTATGATATAATATAAGTGTGTTATATTTAAAATTGAGGAATTGATATGCTTAATACAATAGATTTATCAAAACAAAAGTGGTCTCTTTCCGGCTGGACTCCGGAGTTGTGGCGTATGCATAAAACAATGGAAATAGGAGCAAGTCCCATTGCAGAGGTAAGGGCTATGGAATGCACAATTCCCGTATCTGTTCAGCAGGTTCTTCTTGATAACCGTATAATTAAAGATTGGAATGTGGGTTTTAATTACAAAGAGTGTGAATGGATAGAGAACAGACATTGGATATTTACAACCGAAATAGAGGGAAAAGAATTAGACAAAAGCAAAAAATACACTCTCTCTTGTAAAGGTTTGGACTATAAAGGTGAAATATATTTAAATACAAAATTAGTGGGTTTTTTTGATAATGCATATATAACATATAATTTTGATATAACTGACTTTTTAGCCTGTGACACAAATATTCTTAATATAGTTTTCTTATGTCCTCCAAGGTGGCAAGGGCAATTTGGCTTTACTTCCAAGATATTGGAGTTTAAGCCAAGATTTTATTACACTTGGGATTGGACTTGTAGGATAGTTCAAACAGGTATTTGGGATAATATATGTATTTATGAGAGCGACGGACCATACATTGACTATATTAACATAGAAACCGATGCAAACTTGGAAAATATCACAGGTTCTTTATCTCTTTTCGGAAAGATGACGGAAAAAACAGATGGCTATGCAGAAGTCACTCTTAAAAATAATGAAAAAAACATAAAAACAGAGAAAGTTTCTTTGTGTGAAAATGAAATATCTTTGTGTTGGAAAGATTTGCCTGTCAGACTTTGGAATATATATCAATTAGGCGAAAGTCCTTTATATGATTTGGTTATAAAGGTTTATGATAAAGATGGTTCTTTTTTGGATGAAAAACAAAGGAAAGTAGGTTTTAGAAATATAACTTGGAAAATGTGTAAAGGCGCTCCGAAAACCGCTCAGCCTTGGATATGTTCCGTAAACGGTAAAGATATTTTTATACAAGGTGTGGATTGGGTTCCCATAAAACAAAATTTTGCCGATGTTAAATACGAAGATTATAAAGAAATGCTATCTATCTACAAGGAAATAGGTGTAAACCTTATAAGAGTATGGGGCGGAGCCGTTCTTGAAAGAGAATCATTTTATAATTTATGTGATGAAATGGGAATAATGGTATGGCAAGAGTTCCCCATGTCTTCATCAGGAATAGATAATTATCCACCGGAAGATAAAGATTGGATAGATGGTATGAAAGAGATAGTTTCTAATTATGTTCACAAGCGAGGTTATCACGCATCCCTTATAATATGGTGTGCCGGAAACGAATTGTTTAAGTTTGGGGAAACAAATAGCCTTTATCCTATAGATAATACTCATCCTTTAATAGGGGAAATGGAAAACACTCTTAAAGAAGAAAATCCGGGAAGACGATTTATTTACGGCTCTCCCACAGGTCCTTTGGGAAGTTTTCATTTTGATAAAGTGGGAAAAGGTCTTCATGAAAACACCCACGGGCCTTGGAAAGCGGAAAAGGGTAGAGATTGGTGGTTTGAATATTTTGAAAATGACGATTCTATGTTCAAAGCCGAAGCCGGAGCTCCGGGGGCCTCTTCACTGGATATTTTGGAAAAGTATTGTGGGGATTTGAATGCTTACCCAATAGTAGGGGAAAATGATTATTGGTCAAGACCTATGAATTGGTGGATAGAAACGGAAGCTTTTAAAGAAGAGAAGGGACGATATCCGGAAACAAAAGAAGAGTATGTGGAGTGGAGCCAACAGCGACAGGCAGAGCTTTTATCCTTTGCTGTAAAGACTATGAAAGATAAGTTTCCAAAGTGCGGTGGTTTTATAATATGGATGGGACATGATAATTATCCCTGTCCGGCCAACACATCTATTATAGATTATTACAGAAGGTTAAAACCCGCAGGTTTGGCAATAAAGAAAATATTTAGAGGTGAGTAATATGAAAAAGATTGTTTATAAGGCACATAAGATTGACAGAGAAATCAATATTGGTTTTGCATGGGATGATCCTATTTGGGATAAGGCAGAGCCTACAAAGTGGTATAAGGTTTTGACTGACGAGGAGCCTATAAGTAAAACTGAAGCCGGGATTTTATGGTCTGATAATTTTGTATACGTAAATTATAAGGCTTATGACAGAGATGTTTTTGCTTATCATACAGAGAGAAATTCCCAAACCTGTGAAGATGATGTTTTAGAATTTTTCTTTAGCACAGAGCCTGAGAGCGGTTGGTATTATAATTTTGAAATAAATGCATTAAATACAGTTTATGATGCCTATCAGCCAAAGCCTAATTTTGCCGGTGGAGGACGTCGATGGTGTAATTGGGACAGTAAAAATATGAAAAGTGCTGTGTTTGTAAAGGGAAAGATTAACGATCCCACAGTAGAAGATGAATATTGGCAATTGCAATTGGCTGTTCCTTTTAAAGACTTGATATTAAAAGACGGCAAGGCAAGACCTGACTTTGGAGACAAGTGGACTTTTATGTTGTCAAGATATGATTATTCCATATATCTCCCCGATGAAGGAGTGGAACTTTCCGCCACCAATGTTTTGGACAAAGTCGCTTTCCATGTTCCGGATGTATGGAATTACTTAGAGTTTGTAAATTAATAATTTAACAAAATCCCAAATACCGAAGGCATTGGGGATTTTATTTTTAAAATAAATAAAACAAATCTCATATTGATTTGTTATCAGAAAACTAAGTGTCTTATTTTTTAAGGCACTTTTTTTTGTTAAAAACGGGGCTTAAAAGTTGTTTTTTTCTTTTTTTCTATGGTATAATATTAATGTAAGATAAAAATTCGTTGTTGGACCAATTGTGGAGTAAAAAACAATGTTTTTTTTTGTTATTACAAAAAACAAAATTAGGAGGATCATTAAGATGATCAAAATGAAAAAAGGTTTCACCTTAATAGAATTGTTGGTAGTGATTGCTATCATTGCCATTCTTGCTGCAATTCTATTCCCCGTATTTGCCCAAGCAAGAGATAAGGCAAGACAATCAGCATGTTTGTCAAATGTAAAGCAAATTGCTATAGCACTTCAACTTTATGCTGATGACTATGACGAGACATTCCCGGTCACATTGGATCAGGATTGTGTGGCTGATTGGAAAGATGCAACATATGGAACAAATCCCGGTTGGGGAAATATGACCAATCTTAATGAACACAGCATTAAGATTTTATTACAACCTTATATGAAAAATATTGAAATTTTCTGTTGTCCCAATGCAACAAGAATCAGACAATATGATGCAGATTATGGATTTGGTTCTTATTTGTGGAATGGTGGAGTTATGGGTTATAAGTTTGGAACACCGACTTTGGCAGCACTTAATAATCCTTCCTCAATAGCTTTAACAATGGAAAGATCCTATGCTGATCAATGGAACAGAATGTTGCCTTTCTATCATCCTAATGGTCACTGGTGGGCTAACGTTGGAGACATCGGTGGTGTTCATGCAGGTAAAAGCCTTTGTAATTTAGCATATGCTGACGGACACGCAAAAGGAGTTAAATATGATATGTTAGAAACAAAGGACTTTGGCTTTTATGTGACTGCTACCGGCGAATCAAGAAGGTTCAAAGATAATTATCAATGTTATGACTGCACCTTTAAAGGATAAAATATTAATAAACACCCGAAAGGGTGTTTATTTTATATATTAGGTATAAATTATGAGAAAAATACTACATATACTAATTTTTATTATAATATCAATTCCTTGCTTTTCTCTTTATGCACCCGGAAACGCTCCCTTTATTAATTCTTTTTTACTTTTGGGAGTCTTTGATAATTCAGATTTTAATAAAGAGTATTGTAATGTTTTGGGAGAACCTTATGAAGGTTTGGAGGAGCAAGGTAAAAGATGGGAATATTTTGACGATAGATATTTTAGCAGAAACTATGATGATTATGTAGATTTATTTTCATATTACCGATATAAGTCAAATGAAAATATAGATAGAAAATGTGCTTATTTACACGTTTATGTATATTCTGACAGAAAACAAGAAGCACAGATTCGCGGTGATGGTGACAGTAATTTTAGGGTATGGTTTAACGGAGAAGTAGTTTTAGAAGACATAGATGTTGTTGATACCTATAAGGATAAAAATATTGGAAATATTACCCTAAATAATGGTTATAATTCCATAATGATTAAGATAGGTAATGAAAGTCTCTCTTACTTGGGTTTTTATTTGAGAATTTGTGATAGTGCCGGAAATGAGATACCTTCTCTTAGATATTGTTTGAATAAATCTGAAAAGGTAAAAATAGAAACCAAAGAATTTTCTAATGTGGGGGTGCATAATTTACCTTTTGGATACAGAGAATGGCCATATATAGAATATAGGGTTCCTTTATATGATAAATTATCCTATGAAATTATAAATATTAAAAATGATCAATTAAAAATAGCACCTTCTGCCTCATATTTTTATTTTATGGCAGAAGGAAATTGTAATATAAAATGGTCTGTATCGAGAGGAAAATTACCTAAAGGTTTAACTTTTGAAAGTGATGGCAGTATAAGAGGACGAATTGCATCTTCTGCTAAATTGGGAGATTATAAATTTACCCTTAAAGCAAGTGGGGATAATAATACATATGATACCAAAGATTTTATTTTGACAGTTAAAGAAAGGCCTAATAAATGGGTTGATGAGGGTGGATTAACTTCCTTAATTCATATTCCGGAGACAGTCACAGATGAAAAACAATTAAATGAAATAGCTTTTCAAATGAAAAGACAAAATTACACTCTTGCTATGCCTATTGCCTATGGAAATGGTGATTATTATTTTAGGTGGGATTCAATATTTAGTAAAGACGAAAATGATTATAAATATTCTGATTGTATGAAACAATATAAAACAGCCTTAGAAAATAATGGAATTGCTTTTGGAATGTATATAGGAAATTTTTCAGGTGTGCCTCAATTTGATTATAACCAAGGTGCTTTGGTTTTGGAAGATGCTATGAAAAAGCTTGATCCCAAGGCTTTTTGGTTTGACTGGGCAGGAATTGACAGACCTCAAAACGATGCTCTTTATAGTGCCATAAAATCTTATAATCCTAATGTTTTGATAATCCTTAACGGAATGTTAGGGGCTTTTTACAATGGTGATTACGATATAATGGCACAAGAGGGGATGAACTATGGAAATATCAATCTTTTATGGTCTTTATGGCCTACAGAATATAGGTATAACAACACTCCTTTTATAGTAGACTCACCTAAAATCGGTGGAGTGGAATGTTGGAAATTTATGTCTAATCCTAACGGCAAATTAGTATCAAGTGATGATGCGTCTCTAAATGTTCAGGATTGGCGAGATATGCTAAAAATAGAAATTTCTTTAAGAGGAGACGGTGTTATTGCTAATATTGATCATACAACAGAAATAGATTCTTCTGTTAATAAGGATGTATATGAATCATTTGTTATGAGAGTTCATAAGAAAATGGCTGACTGGGCTAATCCTATGGGTTTAACTCCCTTATGGACATCATTTACTAACACTATGCCTTATAAATTTAATAATGTTCCGGGACCACAAAATTTACCTTGGGGATATGCTACAATTAATTCCCATAAGGACAAAATATATCTTCATTTTATTGAAAATAAACGAGGAAAAACCGGTCTTCCGGAGGATAGGTATTTTAGTGTTAATCCTGTTTTGGGAAAAGTTAAGGATATAGTTTGGATGAATACGGGATTAAAGGTAAAATATATACAAAACAAGAATGAAGTTGTAATTGATTTAGAAAATATTACTCAAGATCAGGTAGATACTGTTTTATGTTTGGATTTAGAAAATCCCATAGATTATTATCCGGTTTATGAGCCATATCCTTTAAACAATTATACTCCAAGAAAGGATGTTAGAGTTAGTCTGACATCTGTTAAAGAAGGTAAAGCCGGAGATATTGCTTATAATAAACCTTCTAAAATACTAAATGTTATTGGCGATAAAGAACTTTTTGCTTCTATGTTTATAAGATTGCCTCAAAACGGAAATGATAATGATATGACAACAGATACTGCGGCATCTTGGTTTTGGGATTGGTCGTACTGGTTGGATTTAGAAAAATCTTATGTTGTTAAAAAAATAGTTTTAGATTTTAATGAAAATTCCGGTATAGCCATAGATTTTGATATAGTTGTTTCAAAAGATAATGAAAATTGGGAAACCCTTTTAAGTTACAGAGATAATGATAAGGCTCATTTTGTTTGGGATGTAAATAAAGACTTTAGATATATTAAAGTTATAGGATTAAAACCTAACGGTCCGGGACAAGGCGGACAAATGGCAATAAATAATATTGAAATATATGAATAATAGATATTTTAATCTTATAATATATGGCATTATAAATAATTAGGGGGTTATTTTAATACATAATCATTCTTAAATTCAACCATATGAAGAATTTTGAATAGTTTGCGGGAAAAAGATGGTGTAATTGGGACAGTAAAAATATGAAAAGTGCTGTGTTTGTAAAGGGAAAGATTAACGATCCCACAGTAGAAGATGAATATTGGCAATTACAATTGGCAGTGCCTTTTAAAGATTTGAAATTAAAAGACGGTAAGGCAAAACCTGATTTTGGGGATAAGTGGACTTTTATGTTGTCAAGATATGATTATTCCATATATCTGCCCGGTGAAGGAGTGGAACTTTCCGCCACAAACGTTTTGGATAAAGTAGCGTTTCATGTTCCCGATGTATGGAATTATTTAGAATTTACAGAATAAAAAAATCGTGAGAAATCACGATTTTTTTATATTAAAATGTTAGCATAACTTAAAATAGAGATACCTACAAACATAAGTATTACACACCAAAGTATTAATACTATTGGTTTACCTTTAACACCTTTCCATTCGCCACATAGGACCCCTAAAAGTTGGGTTCCTCCTGTGGTGGCTGCCTGTCCAACGCCTCCGGCTATACTTGCTCCCAGAGGTCCCGTTAATACTGCTCCTATGCTTAAAAACAAGAGATAGATAAAGAACAATACTCCGGCACTGACTGACATCAAAAAATCTTTAATACAGAGGAAATTAGGCAGATTTTTATCTTTTATAATATAAATCAAAGTTTGTATAAAGGTGGTAATGCCTGTGCCAAGCATGGTAAAAGCCCAAACTCCTATATATGAAAGAGATTTCGGAGTGTTAAAGGCATCCATAGTTTCCACTATTTGGCTTTGGCAATATGCAGATATAAAAACTATTCCCAAACAGAGAACTCCCGAAAGGGCAGACAGAAACACATACCAATAATATTTAATATCTATTTTTACTGAAGTATATGTGCCTTTTTGTTTGGATCTTTCCATGCCGGCGAGGGAAGCCAAAATAACTGAAACGGTTAATAAGATTGTGGCAAAAATAGAAATAAGACCGGCAGGGGAAAGGGGATCTGCAGCTTGTGAGAATTTTCCGCTTCCTTTTATAATCATAGGAGTAATGGTGCCAAAGATTATGGCGGTTCCTCCCAAAACCGAGGAAGCTACTGTAAAACCTATTTTTACAAAGCAATAGGAGTAGATAATATTGGCAAAGGCCCAACTGACTGAGAATATATTGGCAAGAATAAGGTTTTTGATGTCGAGAGCTCCAATGATTTCTTTTAAATTAGGCACAAAAATCCATAGAGTAATCCAAGGAAAGACCATTACTCCCAAAACAATATATATCATAAGCCAGTGTTCCAGCTTATATTTTTGAAAAAGTGGCAGACACCAGCCTCTAAAGCCACATGCCAAGCCACTTATAAATATTAAAAATATACCCATAAATAAATATTAAATTATAAAGCAAAAAGAATTATAAACAGAAATCTGTCCCTTAAGTTAAAATAAATACCTTCTCTCCTCCTACTACGTAAAGTCGTTAGATTCACCCTCTTTCTCATCCCAAAAAGTGTCGTAAACTCCACTTTTCGGGAACCCTGAGAATTGAACTGAATTTGCAACCGCAAATTCCTTTCAAGGAGGGGGGACCACAAGGCGTAAGCCATTGTGGTGGGTGGTCAGGAGTAAAATTTGCAAAACTGCAAATTTTACGATAGAAGCGTAGTAATTTAGGATTTTCTCAAGTTATCCCACTCAAGCAAATTATACTCAACTCCCATTTAAAATTCCACTTTTAATGTCACAATTTTAAATGGTTGGACATTGAATGTGACTTTATTGCCTTTAAGCTTTACTGAGCCTTTCTTGTCGTGTTCTAACAGATTAACCAATTTTACACTCTTTACATCAAATCCGAACTCTAATGTGGCTTCACCTGTAGTTTCGTGGCATTCGTAAAGACGGATTATCATATCATTGTCTTTGTCTGCTTTCTTTATAGTGTCAATTACCACATTGGGGTTGTCACACTTAACAAAAGATTTTTCTTTTGGGGCGGTGCCTTTGGTTTTTGGTGCCAAATTCAAGTATAGAGGCTCGTTGAAGTTATATCCGGCTTTCACTATCTCTGCAGATATATAACTGCCACTGTGAGGCATTACAGCATATTTAAAGGTTTGTTCTCCTCTGTCAGCGTTAGCACCCGGATAGTCTGTACTTCTGAGCAAGTTAATGGAAATTGTGCTGCCTAAGGCTCTGTGACCGTATTTACAGTTGTTGAGCATGGAAATTCCGTAGTCGCTTTCGGAGAGATCTATCCACTTGTGAGCGGCGGTTTCATATTTGGCTATATCCCAACTTGTGTTGGTGTGGTTAGGTCTCTTTATGTTTCCGAATTGAATTTCACTGCGAGCATAATCTGTGAAAATCTTGTAATCAAAGTGTGCACGAAGCATTTTGTGTGTTTCTTGCCAATCAACTTTTGTATCAAAATCAAGCTTATTACTGTCATCTGTTAAAATTATGGATTGGTTTATAACAGATTTATTGTATTTGTAAACTTGTTTTACAATAGCGCAAGGTCCGTCAATTTCAAACTTTTGGGAAATAAGATTTGCTCTTTCGCATTTCATAAGGTCATAGTCCGGATACATATCCCAGGCATCGTTTTTGTCTGTGTGAAGTAGGAATATGTTGCTTTCGCCTTTTAATATCTCTCGGTTGGCATTCTTGTCAAATATGGATTTAATGCCACCGGTTTTGGAATTAAAAACAACTTTCAGTTTATCGTTTTCAAAACCATCTTTAATGAGCTTTGGAGCAGTAAATTTGGCTTGTTTGAGTTCAATGGTATTATATCCCAATGCGGGAGCGGAAGCCTTAAGCCAAGTGTTTTTAAATTTAACAAATTCTTCTCTGTCCCAAGGCAGAGTGTTGGTCACAATGACAGGATTCTTAAATTCTTTTGTATCAATGTTTTTAGTTATATTTTCAATGGCTTTTTCAAAGATGTTGTTGGTTTTTTTGTAAAGTTTTTCGTATTGAGCCAAACTTTCGTCATAAACTCTTTTTATGGAAGAGCCGGGAAGGATGTCGTGGAATTGGTAGAGAAGGACTTCTTTCCAAATGTTATCTATTTCTTCTTGCGGATATTTTTTGCCGGAGAGCATGGCAAAGGCGGAGAGTTGTTCCGCTCTGCGTAGGGCAAACTCCATTAATCTGTTATATTTTTTGTTTTTGGCTTGAGAGGTTAGGGTTCCTTGGTGAAATTCCAAATACATTTCCCCTTTCCATGTGCCGAATTTGTCTTTGTCTTTCTCTAATTTTTTGAAAAAGTCAGCTGTGGTTTCTTCTTTGTAAGTAGCTTGATCAAAGAGGTTTTTTTGACGGAGAAGGAGTTCAATGTGATCTTCACTTGGTCCTCCGCCACCGTCACCGATACCGTAAAGTCCCAAACAGTATTCGGTTAAGCCTTTTTCTTTGTAGTTTTCTTCAAGGAATTTGAAAGCTCTGGGCATACAGGAAGAGAGATAGTTTTCTTCCGGTAGCATGTGAGCCAAAACCTTAGAGCCGTCATTACCTTCCCAAGTAAAACTTTGGTATGGGAATTTGTTTACCTTGTTCCAAGAGAGTTTTTGGGTGGTGAAGTAGGGGACTTCGCTTTCGGCTAAGATTTGAGGCAGAGCGCCACTGTATCCGAAGGTGTCAGGCAGAAAACAAACATTGGTATTTATGCCAAATTCTTCAAGGAAATATTTTTTACCGTAGAAGAATTGACGAACAAAACTTTCCCCGGAGGGTATGTTGCAGTCAGGTTCAACCCACATAGATCCGTTAGGCTCCCATCTGCCTTGTTTGATTCTCTTTTTAATTTCTTCGTAGAGTGAAGGGTAATGCTCTTTCATCCAATCGTAGATTTGGGCTTGAGATTGAACAAATTTAAAGTGGGGGTAGGTTTCCATATTTCTCAAAACCGTTGAGAAAGTTCTGGCACCTTTACGTATGGTTTCACGAATAGGCCAAAGCCAAGCCAGGTCAATGTGAGAGTGACCTATGAAAGATACTGTTAATGGGTAGTCACCGTTTTTTCTGTCAAGACAGGGTTTTAGGATTTTTCTTGCTTCCTTTGCTTCTTCTTCTGTTCCTTCGGTAAATACAAGAGCGGCTTTATATATGGCTTCTTTTATTTGAGACACCCAAGCTGAGTTTTGGTCCTTAATTTGAGATATTTCAAACAAAACTTCAAGATCAAAGTAGAGTGCGTTTATTTCATCGTTTTGAATGGCAATATATGCTTCTTCAATGCGTCCGTTGTTTTGGATATTTCCGAAAAGGTCGTTACAAGCTACGTCCAGCCACAGGTCTATTTTTTCGTTTCCTAAGGATTTTTTGGTTATGTCAAAAACTCTTTTTGTGGGCCACCCGTGATTGCGGTCAAAGACACTGGCTTTGGTGGTCAGTCCTCTGTATGGGTTTCCTTTTTTGTCAAAGACACAGGCTTCCCCGTTAAAGTCCAAAAGTAGTATGAGATGTTTGTTTTTTGCTTCTTTGGGTGTTTGTCCTTTAAGGTTCATCCAAGCACAGTCAAATAAGGAACCCCAAGTGTCACCTATTTTAAGAATTTTGTGGACTCCTTTTGTTTTTTTCTCATAGGGTAGGGGTTCTTTGGTTATATATGCATCTATATTTAATTCTTTGAGTATTTTGTATCTGTTTTGTTCTACCTTGGATTTAAAATCTACGGTTGTTGTTTCGTAAGCTAAACCGACTCTTGGCATAGTTGTCTCCTAAAAAAAGAAAATGAGATTATTTGTATTTTACCAATATTATTATATATGTAAATTAAAAAAATTTCAAGTTATAAGATTTTATTTGCTTTTTTATAAATAAATATGTTATAATATAGTTGGATTTAACATAGTGAGTTTGCTTATGAAAGATAAAATCATAGACCAAGACCCCAGACTTGAAAAACATAATATTAGTGATGAGAAGAGAAGTGTTGCAAGCAGATATGCCAACGTGACTATGGAAGACGTGGCAAAGAAAGCCGGTGTCACTCGCAGAACTGTTTTCAATGTTTTAAATCATCCGGATATGGTATCCCCCAAGACAAAGCAAAAGGTTTTGGATACCATTAAGGATCTCAATTACAAAGAATCTTTCCTGTCTCGATCCTTCCGCACGGGAGAGACTAAGACCATAGGACTTGTGATAGCTGAAGCCAGAACCAATAATTTTATGTATTTTCTTGACAGAATTGAAGATTACGCAAGGGAAAACAGCTACAGTATAATGGTTTCCTTTACAAGAAATAATCTCTCTTATGAAAAGAGAACTCTCGATATGTTGTATCAAAGAAAGGTGGACGGTCTTATAATATGTCCGGACTTGTTGGATAACCCGGAGAGAGATTACAGTCATATTATAGAATTTAGCAAAGTTATTCCCACTTTGTCAATATATATTAATTATCATATAGATGGGCTCTTTAATTATACATATAACGGTCCTAAGGCTATGAGAGATTTAATGAATATCTTTCTGTCCAAAAATACCGAGAGAATAGTTTATGTTCATGATAATTTGGGCTATGATATTTTGAATAATCTGAGAGATCATTATATAAATATATCAAAAGAGAATGACTTGCCGATAAAGTATTATAATTTATATAAATCACTTGATGAGAATTTTGACAGAATTTTGGATGAGATTATATCCGGTGAAATTCAGGGGATAATGTTTGAGACAGGTATGTTGGCATTTTATTTTTATAAGCATTGTCTTAAAAAGAGTATTGATCTTAGTAACATAAACAAGAAAGTAAATATAATTGCTTTTTTTGATGACCAATTTTCCCAAATTTATGATATAACAGCTTCTGATATAAGCAAAACAACAATGCCGGATACCATAATACGAGATTTGATTAAATCCATAAAAGGTCAAATAATATTAGACAGTGATAAATTATTTGAGAATAAGATAATAGAAAGAAGCACTACGAATATTATGTTTTGATTCAATCAAGACATAATAAAATCAGAAATAAGAAATCAGAGAGCAGAACGTGGGACTAAGTCCCACTTTTTGTTACCGAGCTCTAAATTTTAAAGACGCTCTGTAAAATTTAGACGCCACTAATTTCCCCCTAATTTCCCGCGGAAATTGGGGGGATGTCAGTCCAAAAGGACTGACAGGGGGGCCTCTCACCTACAGTTGATAGACTTTATAATTCCGGACCCGCTAAATGTGTCCCCCTATTTTCGTAAGAAAAATGGGGGGTGTCAAGCCGAAGGCTTGACGGGGGGGAATAAAAAAATCGAAGATTTTTTTGTGATGATTTGAAAAATCATCACTAATTGATTTGTTTTATGAATAGCAATTTGAAAAAATCGAAGATTTTTTCTCAAAATTTGCATGCAAATTTTGATGATTTCCCCCCGTCAGTCCTACGGACTGCCACCCCCCATTTTGCGTTGCAAAATAGGGGGACACATTCACCGGTACATAAAAACTGACAGGGGGCCTCTCACCTACAGTTGATAGACTCCATAGCTGCGGGAAACGGTAGTGTGGAAGGGCAACTTGACCCTCTTTGAACTGAAATTTGCACGCAGTTGCAAATTTACGATAAAAGCGTATTAATTTCGCTAATCACTTTATGACACAGACTCCCTAGCTATGAGCAACGCTAATGTTGGTGCACCACTCTCTCCCCCCTATGGGGGTAAAGTTGGTAGATAAGCCAAAAGCCGGTTTGACTATAGGGGGGAGCCGGAGGGGGGTAGCATAAAAATAGGGCTCCCATCCCCATAGGGTATTTTTCCCAAAAAGTCTTACGACTTTTCGGGAACCCTTTTTTAGACCCACCCGCCCTTATTCGTTTTTGGTGTTTGCGAAGCAAACTGTCAAAAAGGTTGGGGGGTGAGGGGCTTCGCAATCCCTAGGGTCCCCTAAAAAGTTGAGCAATAAGCGAAACTTTTTTGGGAATGGGAAAACAACGATTTTGCGACTATAAGAAAAAAAATGATTTTGCGAAGCAAAATCTATATAAAAAAAGCAAACCCACATTTATCCACCCCCCTTATTTTCAAAAAAATTCAAAAAAAAATCCATTTTTTTTTTTTTTTTTCTAAAAATACCCCTTTTTGCTCTTGACAAAACTTTTAAAATGGGGTATAATATAAATGAAGGTTTCCTGCGAGTGAAGGAAAAATAAATGTTTTTTCATTTTTATTTTTCCCATTCTTTTTCCCATATGTGAAAATCATTAATTTTAGATTTTACACAGGTAACCAAATGTATAATCAAAGGAGGATCATTAACAATGATCAAAAAAGGTTTTACCTTAATCGAGTTATTGGTTGTTATAGCAATCATTGCTATTTTGGCAGCCATACTCTTCCCTGTATTTGCACAGGCAAGAGAAAAAGCAAGACAAGCAAGTTGTTTGTCATGTATGAAGCAGATCGGAACAGGTCTTCAACTCTATGTTGACGACTATGACGAAACATTCCCCGGTATCGCAGCTTGGGGTATTCCGTCAACCACAGGTATTATTGGATACATGCAATCCAATGTATACTGTAACCCTGTGACCACCCTTTACCCTTACATTAAGAACTCAAACATGTTCTGTTGTCCTTCTGCTCCAAGCAGAAAAGAGTTGTTAACTGTTTGGAATTATCCTACCGGTATTGATGGCGCAAATCAGAATAACGGAACTAGTCCCGGAATGGGTTCTTCCTATGTATTTAACGGAGTTGCTTACAACTTTACCTCTATGGCAGAAATCGGTAGCACAGCTGACCTTATTTTCTGTTGTGAGCACAACACAGTTCGTTCTTGGACAAGTGCCGGAGTATACCCTTCAACCACAAACATTATGCCTTCACCAAATTACACAGGTTCTGCTTATGAAGGCGGAAGAGCAAGCACATTTATTAACTGTGGTATTTTACCAAAGTGGAACGGTCAAGCTCCCCACAATGGTGGACAAAATGTCACCTTTGCCGATGGTCACGCCAAATACATGAAAACAGGTTCCATCACATGGAGAAACCTTGGAGTTGTTCCTAACAGTGGCGAATCAGCTGACACTCCTGTTCCTCACAGTGATGATGATATGGCTAACTACAACGCCGGATTTATGTCTGCTCGTGCAGCTCAATTAAACTAATATTAAATTAACTAATAATAGGTATGGTAATTCCATACCTATTTTTATAATTTGACAAATATTTTCTGTTGTGATATAATAAATTTGTAAGAAAGCGAATTTTCACCCGTGGGAATTGAGAGAAGTTGTATTAATAAAGATTGAATATAGGGGATAAAAACATGAAAAAAACTTTTTTGGTGACTTTATTGCTATTATTGGTAATAGGTGTGTTTTCTGCAGGATTTAATCCAAAGTATACTGTCAAGAAATTCTATGACAGAAACTTCCCGGAGACAGATTATACTTTTAATCCGGATATGTCACCTGTAAAATATGGCTATGGCTATTGGCAGGAAGAAGGTCAAGGCAACCACAGAGCTGTGGTTAATGTAGAAGCAGCGGCTCCCGCGGTTCTTGCTCATATTGAGTGGCGAAGGTATGACATAAACCCGGAAGAAAAAAAGGTCATAGTCAAAAATAGTGCAAACCAAACGGTAAACTCCAAAGCCTTCACCATAACCAACCTATGTGGTGATATAGTTTTTGAAGCCAAAGAGCCGGGAGAATATTACATTTACTATATGCCCTATGAAGTTCCTAAAACCTATGCCTATTCCAAAACTTTATATTTCCGAAATACATGTGATGCGGAGCCTTCATGGCTTGAAGCAAATAATCTAAACACAGATACAATCCTTTCAGATTTACCGAAAGCAAATCTCTCAGAAATACAGAGCAGAGTTTTGGACGGTTGGGAATCTATCCCCGATAACAGTGATGTTCCAAAGAAAGATTTTAACTCAATGTATCCCATGCTTATCACCATAACAGATGATGAAAAAGCAGAGTTTGATAACGCCAACAGTGGCAAGGATTTTCTCCTTTTCTGTGAAGACAGAACCAATTCCATTAAAATGTTAAACCAAATCCCATATAAATGGTATAAGTCAGGAGAAGTTAAAGATTTTGAAGGTTTTGCTCAACCCGGTGAAATATATCCTTTCCAAGTAGGTGTATATGCTCTTAAAGACCTTAAAAATGTAAAGGTAAACATAACGGGTTTTGACGGTGTAAAAGTTCATTCTCTTAATACAGAAGGTATTAATCCTCAAGGTGTTTATTTTACCAAAAATATTGATATAGATAAGGGCAATGTTCAACCACTGTGGTTTTATTTAACTATTCCCAAAGATGCCAAGGAATTAAAGGGACAAATAGGTATTTCTTTTAACAATGCTCCCGAAACTGTGGCAGATATAGATATAAAAGTAGAAGGTGAATATTTGGCAGACGGTGGTGTCACAAACACATGGCGTTTAAGTCGTATAGCTTGGTTTGACAGTTCTTTGGGACTTGAAGACATAGTTGTAGACCCATACAAAGCCATAGAGTGGAAAGGAAACAAGGCTTCCATTCTTAACAGAACCATAGAGTTTAATAATTTTGGTCTTCCAAAACAGATAACCTCTTACAATAATAAGATTTTAAATGCTCCCATAGAGTTTAATCTTTACGAAAAGGGAGTAAAGTTAGAATTGAAACCCAAGAGCAAAAAGGTTGTTAAAGAAGGACAATCTATCAATATAACAGAGTATGTTTTGGGTAATGATAAAGTAGAATTGATTATTACTGCGGAACTGAAATGTGTGGGTCAAATAGATTATAAGGTTAAACTTAAAGCCTTAAAAGATATAGACCTTAGTGATGTTCAGCTGACCGCTCCCATAAACGAATCCTGTGCCAAATATATGTTGGGTTTAGGTTTTCGCGGTGAAACTTCCCCCGAAAAATGGGATTGGGAATGGAATTACCTATGTGACAATAATTTCTGGATAGGGGATTACGACGCAGGTATTTTCTTTAAGCTGAAATTACAAAATGATAAATATAAATTCCAAGGTATAATAGCTAACGAGGACGCTCCTGTAGGTTGGTGTAATGACAACAAGGGTGGAGCGGAAGTCTTTCACCAAGGTAAAATATATACCTATAAAGCATATAGCGGTGAGAAGCTTTTGAGAGCCGGTGAGGATTGTGATTATGATTTCAGAATTATGATTACACCTTTCCACGATTATGATTTTAAGGGTGGAGATTTCAGATATGGTTTTTGCACCTTGCCTCACACAAACTTTTTCAACGTTTTTCAAGGGGAACAAACAAACCCCTTTATCAACTATCCTTTCAGAACCGATGAATATATGAAGGAATGGATTAAAACCGGAAGCGAAGAGGCGGACAACGAATTCGGAAAGGTTATGTATGATGTGGACAATAAAACCGGTATAAAAGGAAATAAGGGTTCCATAACATTTTGGACCAAAACTCCTTATGACTTTGAATATACAGCCAAGAACATGTTTAGAGACGGATTTGCCTCTCTCTCCTTCGGTAATAATTGTTTGGATTTGGGTGAATATCAACAATCCTTATGCTTAATCTATACCATAGGAGATTTTTGGACCAGACGAAGTTTATTCTCAAGATGCAAGACAAGCTCTTCCGATTGGAAAGCCGGTGAAGAACATGTTATAACTCTAACTTGGGAAAACGGTAAAAACCGTATTTATGTTGACGGAAATATGGTTATAGATGCCAACTGTCCTTGTCCCATTAATGAAGAAGAATTGTCCAAAATTGACCTAAACGGTTGGATGCTCTTTAGTGGGGTTCGTCTTGACAGAGATATTAACCTTTCCACCGAGAAGGTAAAGGGACCGGAAACCTGCTTCCTTGACACCTTTGAGAATAAGGGAAACACAGTTGTAGACGGTATTGTCCGAAATGTTGCTCCCGGATTGTTCTTTGCGGATGAATATGATAAGGTTAAAGATACGGAATTTGTTCGTCACAATTTTCCCTTTATTTATTACAGAATCGGTGAGCTTTCCGCTTATGCGGAAGAAATCTATATAATGATGAGTATGAACGGGGAAGTTCTTGATACCGAATCCATTATATTTGATGCCAACGGAGCAAAATTAAACAGAGAAAGCGGTGGCGGTCATCAATGGCTTAACGAACATCTTCAAACCGGATATGTTCCCGCATGGCATACGGGAATAGGGGGATCCTTTGTGGATAGAGATCACGACTTTGCGGTTGCAGTCCTTCAAAGCGGTCGTCTTGCCAATTTCTATGTTGCCGGACTGGATTATTTGATAAATATTATGAATGATTCCACAAAGGGTGGAACCTATCTTGACGGTGTTGGTTTCTCCGGTGAACTTATGGAAAGATGTGCCAAGGTTTATACACAGAGATGGGGATACACTCGTATGTATTGTCAAGCTCCCAACGACTATGATTACGAGAATTGGAGAGGTAATTTCTATACTTCAAAACTTGATGTTGTGCCTTATCTCAAATACATCTGGCCCGGAGAAGGTATTCCCATTAACTTAGGAGAGGGTTATTATATGATCAATATTGGTGGAATTCCTTTTGGTGTTCATTCAGAAATGTTGGAGTATGTAACCGGCGGAGACAGATATAAACTCATGCTTTATGGTATGACAGGCAGAGATTTGACGGGATACACAGATATGTATATCTATTGGGACAGAGTAGGTATCCCCGACAGTAAAATCATAGGTTATTGGGACAGAAAGCCTATTGTCAAAACAGGAGAAGATAAAGTCCTTGCCACTGCCTATAAGTGTAAGGACAGAACAGTCATTGCCATTGCTTCTTGGGAAAAGAGTGATAAGATAATAAATCTTAATGTGGATTGGAAAGCTTTGGGTATAAATAAGGCAAAAGCCAAGGTTTCAAAACCCTTTATTCCCTATTTCCAATGGGCAGAAGAAGAAGTGGACCTTAATAACTTAACAGTCCCCGCCAACAAAGGTTTCATTTTAGAAATCAATAATGTAAAATAAAAAGGATATTCTTATGAAAAAACTATTCATTTTTTTATTTATCATATTGTGTGTTTCCGCATATTCCAATCCAAGGGTAAATGTGCCTTTTATGACTTCTGCCCCCACCATAGACGGAGTTGTTAATGAGACGGAATGGCAAGAAGCCTCCGGTATAAGTGATTTTGTGGTCTATACCATGTCAAAAAAGGCTCCTTTTGAAACTAAGGTTTATTTGGGTTATAAGGATAATACTCTTTATATTGCCTATAAATGCTATGGGGATGAAAGACCTGTTGCCAAAAACACTGACCGAGAATTTGGTAAGTTTTGGGAAGATGACGATATAGAGTTTGTTTTTGCACCAAATATTGAACTGTCCGCCTCTTATCAGGTAATGGTAAACGGAACAGGAAAATTCCGTGAAGTATCCCATGATTTTCCCCAAAAATACTTGGATATAGTTTCTGCCGCAAGGATTTGTGACGGATACGACAAAATGGGTGCCACCTACGAGGACAAGCGTTGGGAAGGGGAAATGAGCATAGGTTTGGATTCCTTGGATATTAACAAGGAAATTTCAAATGTTAGATTTATGATAATAAGACATGTGTCTGAGTTGGGAAAAGATATGACTTCCAACTTTGTTTTCGTTGATATTACGAATCCTTTCACAAATGAAACCCAGCTTTGGAATCCCGCATTTTATGCGGATTTGACCTTCGGGGCAGTCCCTTCTGTTAAGAATACAGACCAAAAGGGAACCAAGTGGACTTTTTATAATCCCAAAAACTTGCCCTTGACCTATTCTCTTATGAAAGATGAAGTCATCTATGAAGGTCCTCTTGAAGAGAATAAGGATTATTATGAGTTATTGCCAAAGGGTATTTATAATTATAAATATTCTGTCCAATGCGGTGATACCCTTCTTTTTGAAAATACCACAAAATCCCAAAAAGCAGAGTATATCAATTACAGACAAGAAGGGGACATTCTCTACATTGACCTTAATTATGAAGGAGTGGAAAAACAATCTCCCTTAGAAGTATTTGTCAAAAGCGGTGACCATATTTATTACGGTGCCTCTCTCTATGTAATTCCCGGAAAGACACCGAATAAAACTTTAACTTTTGATATGTCAAAATGCCCCCATGGTGAATATATAATAGATTTCTCCTTAGGCACCACTTTTAATAAGAAAATTAATATCACCCATTAAATCTACTGTTTAATGAAAAATGCAAAATGAAAAATTAAATGATAAATGAAAAATATCACCCTCCTTCGACTTTGGCTGTTGGCTTAAATATTTAGGCTTCTGTCGTAAAATTTGCAGTTTAGCAAATTTTACTCCTGACCACCCACCATTCGCTTTGCGAATGGTCCCCCCTCCTTAAAAGAAAATTTACGGTTGCAAATTCAGTTCAATTCTCAGGGTTCCCGAAAAGTGGAGTTTACGACACTTTTTGGGATGAGAAAGAGGGTGAGTCTATTAACTTGGGCTGTTGGTTTAGATTATTAGGCTTTTATCTCGCAAGCGAGTGAATGCATAAATTTGCGGTTGCAAATTCAGTTCAATTCTCAGGGTTCCCGAATTCCAAGGGTCTAGTCAAAAATCTTTATCACTAAAGATTTTTGACTAGACCCTTGGTGGGGGGGAGAAGCTGATCTTAAACCCTTATGTAAATCAGAAAACCACATTCGTGGTTTTCTTTTTTTTGACATTCCATTAATAAAATTGATATAATATTATTGAATATAACTTATGTGTTATTTAGGATAAAGGAGAGTTTAATGGCTCATTTTACTTATAGATCTTTATATATTAATTTTGCGGAACATTTACAGAACGCTTGGAATCCTAACATGTATTATTTGGAAGCTCCAAATCGTTGGTCGGTAGAAGATTGGAAAAATTATTTTGTAATGATTAAATCCTTTGGATATAATAATTTTGAGTTTTGGATATCTCCCACACTTTTTGACAGACCGGCTCTCTCCGGTAAATCTCCTTTGCATGAAAATTTTAAGAGAGAAATGAATGAAATTATCAAAGTAGGCCATGAAGTAGGTATTACCTTGTTAGGCGGTATGTGTGCTAATTGTGTGGGACCCGGCTGGTATTTTGCTTGTCCTAAGGGTAAGGACGATAAAAAACTGATTTTTGATCTATGGAATTTTTGGGTTTCATCTTTTCCGGAGATAGATTCTTTTTCCATAGGCCCCGGAGACCCGGGAGGCTGCAACAGAAACGGTTGTAATCATGAAACTTTTGTTGATTTGGCAATAGAGATAACGGACCAAGTATTGCTTAAACACAATCCTGATATGAAACCTTTTTTAGGCACTTGGGGAACTCCATTTTCAGGCTGGGGTGAGGATCTAAAATATATAGAGAATTGGGACGGCACATGGGCAATGCTTACAGATCCGAAATTTGCAACCCCGGAAACTCCGGCTCATATATGGAACGGAAAGAGAGAGAGAGCAAAAAAGGCTTTTGAATATCTTATAAGCAAACTGCCAAAGTTTCCCAAAGAAACTACAGTTATTATAAACACAGGTATGGACCCTGACACTAACTTTACAATGGGTGGCTCAGCCAAAAAATATGCCAGAGAAATAGCTAAAACCAATCCCATAACTACTTGGGATTATTCTCTTTCAGAAGGAGAACTTATAGCTTATCCTCATTTTAGACTTCCAAGAATGTCAACAAAGATGAGAGAGTGGGCAGCAGCTGCTCCTTACAAAGGTGGAATGAACTATACCATGACACCTAAACTATCACTGATGACTCAATATGTGGCAGGACAAATAATGCAAGATACGGATATAAACCCGGATATAGCTGCCGCAGACTTTTTTGAAAAAGTTTTTGGTTCTGAAATGAGAGGATTGGGAGAATTAACAGAAGCCTTTGAAGTGGTCAGAGGTTGGGGTTATCACCCAAGAAATTTGTGGTCAAAGGAAATGTTAAGAGAGACATATCAAGAAATTATAGATATGTTAGAGGCAGCCGACCCAAGTAAATGCACCTTGCCAATATTCCCGGACCCTGAAACTTACAGACAAGATTTGTTATGGTTTGCAAGAGAGTTTTTGAAAATGGCAGGGGAAAATTGCGATAGGGCAGAGGTGAGAAAAGAGTTTTGGGAAAAGTCACAAAAGATATATGATTTTATACCCATGTCTTGTGATCCAAGGGCTCACCTGGCTGCTGATAATTTTTCTAAAATATTGGAGAGAGAGGTTTCTTGGTCTGATCCCATTTGTTGATTTTTGGTATTCCTACACGAGAGACTCAATTGTCCTCCTTAGTTTTTCCTACTACGTCCGGTGAACACGACCTACCTTCCCCCCCCCACCAAGAGTCTAGTCAAAAATCTTTAG
>JAFSVJ010000121.1 GCA_017445025.1 Abditibacteriota bacterium
AAAAATCTTAAATCCCCTAAAAATCTCTTATTTTTTGCTTAACGCAATTTCTCTCTCCGTGTTTCCCTGACGATTCTCACAAAATAACATTTTATCAATGGCTATTGCCTTGAAAAATGACATTTTGCTCCGAGTCTACGGTCAACGACTACATTCGTAATTGCTTACAAAAAATAGTGCTTTTTGGTGATTTGGAATTTTTTATTTATGCCCATTTTCTTTTGCACCTCTTATAAATTCGTCAGCTAACAAACCGCTTGATGAATATTTATGAGGACTGGATTTTATAAAAAAATATACATATAACTATCCTTAAATCTCTAATTATTTTAAACACTCTGTTATTAAATCTTATTAGATCACCCAAGGTTTTTCAAGAGGCCAGAAGAAAATAAATGATAAAGCTTCTTTATAATCTATTTCTTCTTTCTCCATTACACAATCAGTAAATTTTGCTGTAAGTTTTACCCCTGCCTGTTGCAGGAGAGTAAAGGTAAAATCAAACTTATCTGCTATTGTGTATTTATTGTGAGCATCACTTGTAATGATTACCGGCACTTCATATTTGGCACAAGTCTTTAGCCAGAACAAATTTGGATCTATTCTGTATTTATACAAAAGAAGAGAAGTATTAAATTCTATTGCTATATCGTTTTCTTTACAAGCACATATAAGCTCTTCATAAAGGTCATAGAACCTACTTTCGTCTTCCATGGGATTAAACGATCTGTAATCTTCAAAATGGCCAAGTATTTGAAACTTTCCTCTTTTGGCAAAACCTATATAAGCTTTAAGAATATTTTCATAATCATCTTCCGTCACATTGTCAAGAGATTCAAAAGAATGATAGCCTATTCCGTTAAGTGCATGGATAGCACCTATAATATAGTCAGGCTTGTAGGTCATTACCAAATCAACAGATTGGTCAAGATTGCTCTCATACAGATCCATTTCCAAACCGCTTTTAACTATGATTTGGTCTTTGAATTTTTCTTTGGCGTCTTTCAACATAAGAAAATATTTATGAAGTGAGCCTCTCATAGAGTAAGGGGCAATTTTCTTTGTTTTTAGTTCCTTAAACTCTATTCCCAAATATTTTTCACTACCAAAATACTCTTCCCAATCATCGGGCCACAGTCCCCAATGTTCACTGATACCTACTTCGGTTAAACCTTTAAGGATAGCAAATTCTATCATTTCATCAATAGAGTGCTTGCCATCTCTCACTGTTGTATGCATATGATAATCTAACACTTTTTACTCCTTAAAATAAACCCCGCGGAGTGCAGTTTCCGGCAGTCCGGGGGCAAAGTTTTTCAATATTATTATACTACAAAACAGGTAGAATTTCAAGTTTTAAAGATCTAACTTTAGAACACTATTTTCATGGCTTCTTCTTCGGTCATTTTGTTTTGACAAACTATTCTGTAAACAAGTTGATAAAGGCCACCGGCTTTTGCGGCATTATAAACCTTAACACTAATAATATTTTCGCCTTCCGTCACATAGGGTTTTATGTCTATTATAAAAGGTTTAAGCCATATTTGTTCGGGGGTTAGATTGAGACTCTCACAGGTGTGTTCAAGGACCTTTTTTCCGTTTACATAAACTGTGGCTTCTTCGTCACAGGCTCCAAAAATATAGTATATGTTTTCAGCTTTCATTTCTTCGGCTGATATATTGTCAATTCGCCTATACCAAGATGTGCCTATATATTCTCCTATGGTGCCATCATAATATTCTCCGGATTTTATCTTTTTCCAAGAAGAAGAGTCAAAAGACTTGTCTGCATAGCCGCTTGTTTCACCTATATTGTCAGGGTCTGTGGAAAAATTCCATTCCTCTTTGATAATACCAAAAGCTGTTTTATTTTCACCGTATAAAATAGCTTTCCACTTATTCATAAGAGGATCTTTATTATTATTCCAACTAAAATGAAGTTCACCTATGGCTTTAACATTTTCAGCTTTGAAAACATCATCCAATTCATTATATATTTTTTGATAGAATTCTACATCATATTTCATTCCTTCCGTGCTTGGCTTAAAAGAACCGTTACCTTGTAACACCCCTAAATCTCTGGCAAGAATAAAGTAGTTAAGGGAAGCCTTAAAAGTCTTTACTTTTTCATAAAGTTCCGAATCATCTTTTGATACTTCCATAGCTTTTTCAAGACATTTTATGCTCTTTTCCACAAATTGTTTTGTAAACAAGGGAGCTTCCGGACTAATTCTAATTCCATTCGTCATAATTGGATTTTCTGCTTCTGTGGTATAGGGCTTTACAGTGACATTGTGAGGTTTTTTGTGATTTTTATAATATAAATCATTTAAAAGACAATCATATTCCCAAATATATTTGGCTGCCTTTCCGTAGTAGCCCTCTATAAAGTCTTTACGAAGAGCTTTTTCGTCAAGGTCCGGGTTCCACAAAAGTTTGCTCCACACCCATGCTTTCATATACCCCTCGTCTCTTATGGTATTTGGATAGGAGTTGCCTTGCAAAAACACACCACCTACCCCCAAATCTCTCAGTATTCTCAAGTTTTTGGCAGTTGTGGTTATATTTGGCATAGGCATAAGCCAATGGCTGTAGTTTGACACATAATTCCAAGTTATGACATTCCCGCCGACATCTATCCAATTCTTAACGTTTTCCTTATATTTTTCCGTTTCGTTATAGTCACAGAAAGGGAAGGGCCAATCGGAATTATCGGAGCAAACAAAGATTAAAATGTTTTTGTTTGGTTTTATAGTTTTAGGTGCCTTTACATAATCAAGGTATGCCAAAGTCAAAATTTTAACATTGGGATAAACTTCGTTGGTTCTTTCAATTATTTCATTTAAGGCTTTAAAGAGAGTGGCGGCTTTTGTGCCTTCCTTCTCGTCCAAAGCTCTGCACTTTTCACAGTCACAAAGAGGAGTTCCGTCCTGAGGTGACAAACCTACTATATCGGCATTAGTATCTTTTATAAACTGTATGAGCTTTTTTGTTGTAATATCTATTACATCTTGGTTAGACCAACAGAGTTGGCTCCAAGCCTTTCTCACTCCGTCATATTCTCCAAAATATTCGGGATGCTCATCAAACATATCTGCTGTGACAAAGTTAAAAGAGGTGTGACAAATCCAAGTGTTATCTGTGTTGTTCCCCAATTCTGTGGGAAATTTTAAATAATGACCGGCTTCAAAGCTAATCTGTGACAAAGGGTTGGCTCTGTTAATAAAGGCAAAGTCTTCATCAAAGGCTTCTTCAGCACCGGGATGTCTTGTATCAAAAGGTGGGTTATATTCTCTGGGAACAAAGGAGAGCTTTGTCCCCTTAATGGTGGGTATTGTATAATCCTTTTTTCTTGTCCAAAATCTGCAACCTAAATCTTCTTCAAGGAGAGCATAAACTCCATATATAGGACCTCGTCTTTCCCCACCAAAAATGTAGAGATTGTTGTCCTTGGTTTCTATACCATAGCCTTCTAGTTCAAGTTTAATGTTAGAGAAACCGCTTTCGTAAAAGGCTTTGGTCTTTCCGAGAGATATAAAGTTTCCTTCTTTATACTCTTCTTCTTTAATAACTTTAAAATCTTTGCCATAGATTTGAGACAGGTATTTGGATAAATCTTCACCGGCTCTGATTTCCGTAGGAAGAGGTTTATCGGGAATAAGGATTTGAATATTCTGAATATCTATTGAATATGATTTCCCCTTTGGTTTTAGTGAGTTGGTCCAAGAAAAACAGGACACACATAATAAGAATATTAAGATAATAAAACCGATTCTTTTCATTTTACACCTCAAAAAATAGGCTTCCTATGGAAGCCCATTTTAATTAAATTATAACTATTGTCGTTCGTAATTCCACATAGGTGACCAAGTTCCAAGGGTATCGGCATTGGCATAATCTGCTGAAGGACCTTGTCCTTTTTTGGAATATTTAGCGTGACCGTCAGCGTATGTGAAGTTAAATCCTCCAAGGTGACCGTATACAATATTTTCACCAAAGAACAGACGGCATAAGTCTGTAGAGTGACGAACACCGGTTCCGTCACCGAAACTTGGGTTATATACGTTTCCTGACCAAATGAGAGTTTCTCCAAAAAGAACTGTTTCGGAAACATTTTTGATCTGACTCATAACAGTCACTTTTGTATTTGTGGCACCACCGTTACTGTTGGAACCGAACCAATAATTCATACCGTATCCACCGGAGTTCTTGTTGTTTGGACATTTGTATAAACCTATGTTCTTTACGTATGGGAATATACAGTCTTCCCAAGTGGCGTGGGCGTCGTTTTCTCCGGCACCATACATCCATTTATGCATTTTCCAACAGGGATAGTCAGATGGAAATTCGGCTCTTGCCCATTCCTTATAGTTGTATGGGTAGGTTTCGTCGTAGTCATCTGTATACAGCTGGATAGCTGTTCCCAGTTGTTTTAAGTTTGACAAACAACTTGCTTGTCTTGCCTTGTCTCTTGCCTGTGCGAAAACGGGGAAGAGAATGGCTGCCAAAATTGCTATAATAGCAATTACAACCAACAATTCGATAAGGGTAAAACCTTTATCACTCTTTTTGAACATTTCTACAATGTTCATGAACTTTTTGAACATCTTTTGTTCCTCCGTTAATTGTTTTTTAGACAAATTATTATACAAATATATATTTATTTGTCTATTCTCAATTATATTATACCACAAAATTTGTGTAAATGTCAAGGGCTAAACCCCCTTTTTTCATAGATTTTTAAAATTTTTTTTATTTTTTTTGATTTTTTTCTAAAAAAGTGATATAATATAATTGTTAAACAAATTTTTAGACATATTTTATAAATTTAGGAGAAAACTTTTGGACAAAAAGGAACTGGTAATAGAATATATTGAAAATAAAATAAGAGATGGTATTTGGAAACCGGAAGATCGTATTGATCCGGAAACCAAGCTAGCCAAGGATTTATCTCTTTCTCGGGGAACGGTTCACGAAGCCCTAAGTATTCTCTGCGACAAGAATATACTGACAAAACAACAGGGCAGCGGAACCTACGTAAAAGATATTTCTTCATTAATTAACAAAAAATATATCTTAATCGTTTCCGCGGAAAGATATGTGGTGGACCTGGTAGGAGGAATTTACAGGTTAACCATTGAATATGTCAAAGAATTAATTAATAAACAAGGATACACCCCCATTTTTCGTGTGGTTCACGATGACGGAGACTTAACCGATAATATAGGAATAGATACAAACGAAATTGCGGGAGTATTACTTATCAACGCTCACACAAGCAAAAATATATTTAAAACAATCATTAAGAATAAAATCCCCATTGTATCATTTCTAAATGCCAAAAGCAAAACCTTCTCCTCAGTTGTGACAGACCACGAAGATATGTTCTATAAATTAACAAATCTCATTGAAAAATATAAACTTAAAGATATTATTGCCATAACTCACAAAAAAACCATATTTGAAAGAAATACAGATGTGTTTCTCTTCTATGCCTTAGACAGATACTTCTATGAAAACTATAACTTAATAGAAGTTCCCTTTTCCTACGACTTGAAAACCACACCAAAGGCACTGAGAGAAGCCTTTAAAAAAATTAAAAAAACTCCCGATGCAATAGTTTTTCTTGACGATACAATTTATAAATCAGGTATGAGCGTATTCCCCGAATTTGACGGTCTCCTCAAAAAAACCAAAATTATCACCCATTCCAGCGGAGATATGGAGTTTGGTAATTATTATAAGATATGTAGGCTGGAATTTAACCTGAAAGAAATTGCTGTCAAAAGCTTTGAATTGCTAATGAAACACATTAATAAAGAATTTATTGAAGATTATAATGTATATGTGAAAGCAACGGTGGTAAACGAAGAAGCCCTTGCTTAAACCCCTACGTTGAACATATTTTAGTTTTTCATGGTTACAAGATGAGTTATTATCCTTAAAAAAGCTTTGCTTCGCTCACCCTATCGCTTAGGGAGATAAATTCTGCATCAAGGATGGCAGACTTTAAACTTTAGAGCCCACCAACCATGTAATAAACACCGAGATTTGTGATTTGTAATTCAAAACAGAAAAATAATCTCAAACCGGTTTTGGTTTGAGATTATTTTTAAACATATGTTTTTTATTATTATTCTGTTATTTTGTTATTCATATCTTAATGCTATAATTGGGTCCAGTTTAGCGGCTTGGTTTGCGGGATACCAACCGAAAAATACACCAACAAGCATAGAAAATCCAAAACTTATAAGTATACTGTCAAGAGCTAATCCAGGGCCTCCTTGATAAAACTTGCTGACCGCAAAGATACTGAAAAGCACTCCTATTATAACCCCTATTAAACCACCTTGAATCGAAAGCACCACTGATTCTACCAAAAACTGATTTCTTATATCACTTCTTTTAGCACCCAATGCCTTTCTGATACCTATTTCTCTTGTTCTTTCCGTCACAGACACAAGCATTATATTCATAATACCGATTCCACCAACTATAAGGGAAATTGATGCTATACACATTAACAAAGTTGTAAAAGTTTGACTTGTTTCATTAATCATCTCCAGCATATCAGCTTGATTACGAATAGTAAAGTCATCATCCTCACCATCTTTAAGTTTATGGGTTTTTCTCATAAGTTTTGTGACGTCTTGAACAATTAAGTCCATAACATCTTGACTCTTTGCTTGTATTGTAATTCCTCTCACATCATCTGTTCCGAAAAGTTTTTTCATAGCTGTAGAAATAGGAACAAAAACACAATCATCCGGGTCAAACATTCCTTCTCCACCCTTTTCCTTTAAAGTTCCTATAACCTTAAATTTATTACCATTAATTGTTATTGACTTACCAATAGGATTAGTAGAACCAAACAAATTATTAACTGTTGAATTTCCAATAACCGCCACCTTTGCGGAAGCTTTTACATCTCTTTCATCCAAATACCTACCTTCAAGGACTGTCCAAGAATTAATCTCCGCATAATCCGGGTCTACTCCCGTGACATTAATGGTAGAAGTTGAATTTAAATATTTAACTGTAGCAGAATTGGAAACTTCACATGTTATTTTATCCACAAATTTACACTTTTGCTTTATCTTTTCGGCGTCTGATCGTTTTAACTGAATAGCTTTAGCGGCACCGCCTCTCATACCCATAACACCGGCACGAAGGTTTAATTTATTGGTTCCCATAGATTGTATTCTGTTAAGAACTGCCTGTTTTGAAGAGTTTCCTATACTCATCATACTGATAACGGAAGCAACTCCTATTATAACTCCCAACATAGTGAGAAAAGAACGCATTTTATTGCTTCTTATACTATCTAAGGAAGTTTTAAAATTATCTTTAAATTCCATTTTATTTCCTTATTTTGAAAATTTACAATATCTATACACTTGGATCTATATCATTAGGATTAGGTAAGGTCTTTAAAACCTCTCTTGCATCAATGGGGTTTTCTACGGGACTGTCGCTTATTATTCTACCATCTTTAAAACGAATAATTCTGTTTGTATGTTCTCCAACATCCTGTTCGTGAGTAACCAATATAATGGTCTTACCCTCTTTATGAAGCTCTTGGAATAGCAAAAGAATTTCTTCGGTTGTTCTTGTATCAAGGTTTCCCGTAGACTCATCACCAAATAACACCAATGGGTCATTTATTATTGCTCTTGCAATAGCAACTCTCTGTTGCTGACCACCGGACATTTCAGTAGGTTTATGGTGCATTCTGTCACCAAGACCTACTCTAATTAATGCTTGCTTTGCTTTCTCTTCATCCACAACCCCACCGGGTTTATAATGTTGAGGAACTACCACTTGAGCAACGGCATCCATCTTAGATATTAGATTATAACTTTGAAAAATAAAACCTATTTTAGCGGCTCTTATTTCTGCCAAGCGATCGTCATTTAATTTTGATACATCTTGACCGTCAAATTCATAAGTTCCGTTAGTAGGTTTATCAAGACAACCTAAAATATTCATTAATGTGGATTTACCGGAACCGGAAGTTCCCATAATGGCAACAAATTCACCGGGGTATATATCAAGATCTATGTGCCTTAAAGCATACAACGGCTCACCACCCACATTATAGACTTTTTGTATATTTCTAACCTTAATGATCGGTTTATTATTATCCATATTAACACTTCTTTAAAAGATATTCTAACCAAGGATTTTTTTGAAAACCCTTGATATTAGCATTTGACTACATTGGCGGCGGACCCATTCTCCTGGTGTTTTTACCATCTTTAGGGGCACCTTTACCCATCATAATCTCAGCACTGCGAGGGGCTATAACTTCTTGACCTTCTTTTAATTTATCAATAACTTCAACTGATTCTTCACCAATAATACCTACCTTAAATTCGATAGGTTTTGGCTTTCCATCTTCCCCCATCACAAACGTAGTTCCTATATCACCCTTTACTTCACAATAATCTGTATTTAATGTTAAAATATTATCTTTTGTATCAACTATAAATTCACAAGTGGCATTCATTTCAGGTTTTAATTCTTGATTATTCCCATCTAATACAACTTCAACAGGAACAGTTGTCACACCACTATTTGTTTCAGCAGAAGCTGAAATTCTTGATACTACTCCGGTATATTTTTTGTCAGGATAAGCATCAACAGAAACATTAACAACTTGACCTTTAACTATATTATAAACATCTGTTTCGTCAACATCAACTGAAACCTGCATTTTTGTGGTATCAGCAAGTTCAAATATTACAACTCCTTCAGAGTTTGAAGACATACTGTTTCTACCGGATTGTACAATGGCTCCTTCATCTGTCCATTTTTTTACAAGAACACCATCACGAGGAGCTTTTATAAATGTATAATCATAATTCTTTTTTGCGTTTTCTAATGAAGATTTAGCACTGTCTAGGTTAGCTCGTGCCTGAGCAACAGAAGCTTCCTTAACTTGAATTTGCTTAACATTAGCTTCAGCAAGCTTTAAGCTCTCTTGGGCACTTTTAAGAGAACTTTCAGCTGATTTAACATTATTTTTCTTAACATCCACATTATAAACATTTGCCTGTGCTGTCTTTAATGCCAATTCGCAAGATTTAACTTTCTCCTTAGCTGTGACCAAATCTGCAGAGAGTTCGCTTTTAACCGTATCAAGCTTTGTTTTTGCGGAAGCAAGATTTGCTTCTGAAGAGATAAACTGCTCTTCACTTGTTTCAAAATCTTTCTTTGAAAGATAACCTTTTTTATAAAGAGCTCGGTTTCTGTCAACTGTGTTCTTAGCAACATTGTAAGCAGCAAGGGCTTGATCGTAACTTGATTGAGCATTTCTCAAACTTTGATTATTGGTTGCGTTTTGAAGTTTTTGCACTGCTTGTTTTGCTTGAGCTAAATTTGATTTGGCTGTAGCTATTTCATTATTAGAAATGGTGGGCTGAGCTTTAGACTCATCTTGGGCAACCTTGAGTTTTAACCGGGCAGAATTAACATTTTCGGTTGCGGTTATAATATCACTTGATGATTGTGTTCTCTGCATTTCCAAAGACTTAATAGCACTTTCAAGTTGAGCCTCAGCAGATTTTACATTATTCTGCTCTTTTTCTAAGGTAGTTAAAACATCAACAGGATCTATTTTTGCAAGCAACTGTCCCGCTTTAACATAATCTCCTTCATCTGCATACAAATTAAGAATTGTTCCGCTGACATTGGATTTTATTTCAATATTGGTCACAGGTTCAACAACTCCGTCTGCTGAAACACTGTTTACAATAGACCCCATCATAACTTTGCCCTTTTCAATGGGACCGGCGGGTTTTTTAGATTTTTGGAAATAGAAAAATATACCTAAACCTATAGCCAAAAGTATAACAATTATTATTAAAGGCTTAATTAATTTTTTTATTTTGTCTTTCATGCCAATCTCCTATTTATCAAGAGAGTCTTTATCTTTCTCTCTTTCGGCAACAGATTTATCTACACTATCACCAATCTTCAAATTATTTAAAGCAGAACTTCCCTTGCCATAGACCTCTTCAACTTTTTTCTCATTAGCAAGATTAATCCTTTCATCCTCTAAACCTAACATTCCGGTTTGATAATCAAGCTCTATATAAGCTAATTTCAAATTATATTTACTGTCAATTAAATTAGACAGGGCTGTGTCATACTGAACCTGGGCATTCAAAATATCCAAATTAGTATTCATATTTAAATTAAACTTTTCTCGTTGAACATCTCTGTTTTTTGAAGCAGATTCAAAACCTATTTTAGAGGCATCCAGTTGTTCCTTGGAAATAGTAATATCATAGTATAATTTCTTTAATGAAGTTATAATATCTCTCTCTAACTCTGCTCTGTTTTCAATAGCATTTTCCAAATTAGCCTTACTTTGTTTTATCTTGGCTTGGGTGCTGAATCCGTCAAAAATGTTCCAAGAGATATATCCCATTATTCTTCCGTCAGTATTATGTCCTGTCACATATTCATCATTAAATTTTTTACCATATTCGGCATTAACATAGAATAGGGGCCACAGGTCCATATCAGCTTTTTTCTTACTGATTTTAGCACTGTCAATAGCCAAATCATAGGCTTTTAAGTCAGTTCTGTTATCAAGAGCTAATTTCACATATTCTTCTTTGGTTAAATTTGCCTCTTCTATATCCACAGATTCTTCCGCAAAATCAAGTTCCTCTGTGTCCGGAATACCGAGCAAATTTATCAAGTCTCTCTTGGCATCTTCATATTGATTTTCAGCTGAAAGAAGGGTCACCTTTGCATTGGCAACTGAGGATTGTATAGGATAAATATCTACCGGTGCCAACTCTCCTAAATCTATTTTTTCTTGATATTCCTTTTCTTCATCTGTATAGTATTGAAGAGATGTTTGCTTAAGGTCAATCAATTCTTTATAGTGTTGACAATTATAGTAATCCACGGTCACTCTGTAGAGAACATCTTGATAAGTTCTAAACACGGAATTGATGGTTTGCTTTTCGTCTTTTTTGGCACCTTGGACTGTCAAATATCTGAGACCTGTATCAAAAAGCTTTAAATTGGCAGAAAGAGTTGTGCTTTTTATCATTGTGGAATCCCCATGCATATCCATCTCAAAAGTATTATTTCTGGCAGATAATGAAGGGAAATAATCACTGACAGCCATCTCGGTAGCAGCTTTTGAAGTAATTATTCTGTTTCTTGCAGCCTTTAAATCCGAATTATTATCTATTGCCATAGATATACAATCGGATAAGGACAATATCCTTTTGGGATTACTGTCTTCACCTTGACAATAGGCATAGACTGTAAACAGTAAAAGAATAAGAAGGAGAAATAGTTTTCTCATACATAACCCCTTTGTTGTTTCTTATACTATAACAATTAGATTTCTGAAAAACCCTCGTTAATAAAAAAATATTAAGACTATCGTTAAACTACAACAATAATCTTAAAAATCTTATATATCTATTTCTTTTTAAAATAATCTTCTACAAGTTTAATGGCACAGAGGCCGGAGCACATAGAGCATACTTCTTCGTCTTCGGAAATCCTGTCACCACGAACTTTTTTGGCCCTTTCCGGATTAATGGCAAGATTATATTGGGCTGTCCAATCTCTCTTCTTTCTTGCTACAGCCATTTCGTTATCCCAATCCATAGCACCGGGGATACCTTTTGCTATGTCGGCGGCGTGTCCCGCTATTCTTGTGGCAATAACACCATCTTCCACATCTTGAACAGTAGGAAGAGCCAAATGCTCACTTGGTGTCACATAGCATAAGAAATCAGCACCGTTACAAGCGGCAAGAGCACCACCAATAGCACAGGTAATGTGATCATAACCCGGGGCTATATCTGTTACCAAGGGACCCAAAACATAGAAAGGAGCATTATCACACAATTTTTTCTGTAATTGCATATTGGTTATAATTTGGTTTAAGGGCACATGTCCAGGACCTTCCACCATAGTTTGAACGCCGGCTTCTCTTGCTCTTCTCACCAAGTCACCTAAAATTAAGAGCTCTTGAATTTGACCTCGGTCTGTGGCATCAGCCAAACAACCGGGTCTGAAACCGTCACCTAAGGATAGAGTTATATCATATTTTCTTGCTATTTCCAAAAGGCGATCATATTTCTCATAAAGAGGATTTTCTTTGTCATTGTGTAAAATCCAAGCTACCAAGAAAGAACCCCCACGAGAAACCACATCACAGATTCTCTTGTGATTTTTGAGAGCTTCCACTGACTGACGTGTCACACCACAGTGAAGAGTCATAAAATCAACACCTTGCTCTGCTTGTTCTTCAATAACTCGGAAAATGTCCTCTTCCTTCATATTTACAACAGCACCGCCGTCCTTATACTGTTCCACTGCGGCAGCTTCGTAAATGGGAACGGTTCCCACCATTACGGGAGAGCGTTCTATCATGGCTTGTCTGATAGCTTTTATATCACCACCTGTAGAAAGATCCATTATAGAATCCGCACCGGCTTGAACCGCAACATCTATTTTTTGAAGCTCTTCCTCAAGATTACAATAATCCTTACTGGTTCCCATATTGGCATTGACTTTGGTCTTAAGACCGGAGCCCACACCACGAACCACTTTAAGATTGTGATTTATATTTTTTGGGATACAAATTGTTCCCTCACCTACTCTGCTTAAAACATCTTCCACAGACATTTTTTCATACAAAGCTACAGCTTCTATTTCTTTTGTAATAATACCCTTTCGGGCTGATTCCATTTGTGTCATATATATTTCTACTTTTAATTATGATATTCTGTTTAACTAAGAATAAATAATGGTCTATTCACACTTTCCTTCCACATATATCCCGGGTGGTAGTCAAAAACTGCGAAAAGTTATAAGACTTTTCGGGAACCTTTAAGTTTTTCGCACTGCTCCCTAAGTCTCATTGCCACCCCCAAAGTTTTACTTAGGGACAAATATGAATTGTTTTTAAAAAAAGCCCCTTTTGGGGCTATTTTTAAGCATTGGCTTTTTGTAATTTCTTGGCAAGTCTTGACTTTCTTCTGGCAGCTTGGTTGGGATGAATAATACCTCTCTTGGCTGCTTTATCAATAGCACTAAATGATTCGCTCATTAATACTTGAATATTATCTGCTTTTTCATCAATGGCTAATCTGGTCTTCTTTGATAAAGTCTTAATCTTACTTTTTGCAGAAACATTTCTTAAATGATTTAATCTGGACTTTTTAACGTCCTTCATAACTGATTTAATGTTTGGCAATTATATTCCCCCCTAATTTTAGGTTATATTTTTGGACTGAGTTTTCTTTTTAAATACATTATATTATAACAAATTTTTATATAATTTGTCAAGTTTTAAGAATTAAACCATAAAACAACGGACCGGTCACAATCCACAATTCGCAATTATCCCCATGTGATAGAACATTGTGATTTATAAAATTATTAGACTACAAATTCTATTGTGTAAACTTTATATGGCTCAAAGTCAAAAGTTATGGTATCATGATCCCCTTTAACCCTTAACTTTTTCTTTCTGTTTTCCAAAATATCACAGAGATAAGCTTCTTTAAATTCAAAATTAATATTTATGTCTTCTTTTCCTCTAAACTCTTTTGCTTCATAGAACCTGACAATTATATTTTCACTGTCTTCAGCTTCTTTTATGGTTTCAATAACAACATGGTCAGGCACTTCAATCATAGGAGTTATTTTTATAGAATTAATATCATCACCGATTAAAGGTGAGTTAAATTTCATGGATTCTTCAATAACTTCTCCGTCAAAAGCATCCAAAGCATGGGGGAAAAGCCCATATCTAAAGGAGTGTTTACCCATATCAGCATCAGGATCCGGGTAGGAAGTGCTTCTGAGCAGATTTATGGACATAACTTTATCTTTGGCATAATGACCGTATTTACAATCATTGATTATGGCAAAACCAAAATCTCTTTCGCTCATATCTATCCACTTGTGAGCACAAATTTCATATTTTGCCATATCCCAAGAAGTAAAGTCTTTTGAGTTTCGCTTAATGCTTCCGAATTGAATATCACTTCGGGAATAATCTGTTTCAATATCCGGTTCAAACCTTGCTCTTAACATTTTTCCGGCTTCGTGCCAATCTACTTCCGTTTCGTATTCAAGAAGTTGGCTATTAGGCTTTAATGTCACTTTTTGGTGAATCTTTGAATCATTATAAGTAAAGTCAAGTTCACATATTCCTAAAGGACCCTCGTTATAAATCTTAAGAGATGTGCACTTTGGATATTCGGCTCCTCTTTCCCAGTAATCTGAATACATATCCCAAGCATCAATGGTATCGGGATAAATCACCAGTCCTCCGGGCTTGAGGAAAACATCTCTTTTAAAATCCTTATCATATATACTTATAAGACCTTCATCCGTAAAGGTCACTCTGAAAATATCGCTTTCAAGTTTGTTTTTGGTAGCTTTGACTTTTTTATTAACAAGCTCACACCCGGAAACGTTTCCGAGAGGAGATAAGGTTAATTCCATCCAATGATTGCCTATTTTTACTATTTCTTTTCTTTCAAAAGAGAGAGTATTAAAAAAATCACCTCCCAATGCCTTAAAGGCTCTGTCGGTTATTTCCTTAACTTCTTTATAAAGTTTTTCGTATCTTTCCAAACTTTCATCATAAACTCTCTTTATTGAAGAGCCGGGCAAAATATCGTGGAACTGGTAGAGAAGGACCTCTTTCCATATTCTTTCAAATTCTTTCTTTGGATATGGCAATCCCTTCAAATATTTGGCATAGGTTGAAAGGATTTCCGCATCTCGGAGAGCCAGCTCCATTTTTCGATTGAATTTCTTATTGCGAGCTTGTGTGGTGAGAGTGCCTTGATGAAACTCCAAATACATCTCACCATGCCATGTGTTAAAGTTTTCCTTTTCTTTTTCTAATACTTTAAAGAAATCTATGGAAAAGGACATAAGATTTCTGCCCACACCTTGAAGATTCTTTTGTCTTTTTATCCTTTCTAAATGCTCCACACCGGGGCCGGAACCTCCGTCACCGATACCATAGAGAGATAACACATGGGATGACCGTCCCTTTTCGGCATAGTTTCTTTCGGCTCGTAAATTACACTCAGGCAAAGCGTTGGACTCGTATGTATTGCAAGGTGGCATGTGACAGAGAACTTCACTACCGTCAATACCTTTCCAAATAAAAGAATTGTAAGGAAATTTGTTTACAATATTAACCATAAGTTTTTGGAAAAGGAAATAATCCATTCCCGCATCTTTAATAAGTTGTGGCAACTGACCGTTATATCCAAAGGTATCCGGCAAGTGACACACCTTGCAATCCACACCAAACTCTTCTTTAAAAAATCTCTTTCCGTAAAGGAATTGACGAACAAAGGATTCGCCGGAAGCCACATTTCCGTCAGCTTCAACCCACATTCCTCCTGCCACTTCCCAGCGACCTTCTTTTACTCTTTCCTTTATTTGTTCATAGAGTTTTGGGCTTAACTCCTTCACCCAAGCATAAGCCTGAGCTTGTGACTGAACATATTTATATTCCGGATAAGCTTCCATATTTCTCATAACAGTAGAGAAAGTTCTGAGACATTTTCGCTTTGTTTCACGAATAGGCCAAAGCCAAGCAAGGTCTATATGAGAGTGACCTACCATGTGGTGAGTAATGGCAGTATCCCCGGCTTTTCTTTCAAGCATGGGAGCTAAAATCTCTCGAGCTTTCAAAGCTTGCTCTGTGGTTCCCCTTTTAATCTCTTTTGTCTTGTCCGGAGAACCTATATAATTCACACCGCTTCTGATATGAGCACCTGTAGGAACACATTTAGAGGCTTCATATAAAGCAAATTCTATTTGAGCTTTGCGAGGATCATCAAGATATAATTGTTTGGATAAATCAAAAAGAACATCTATATCATAATTTAAGTCAAAAAAGGCTTGATTTTTTAAGGAAATTGAAGCTTCAAGCAAAACACCGCTGTTATAGCAAGATCCTAACATATCATTGGCACCACAGTCAATCCACATATCAATCTTATTTCCTTTAATAAAAGGAGATAGTTCACAAGCCTTTTTGTGATGCTTTCCTATCCACTGTTCGTAAACAGCACATCGAGTGGTTAAACCTCTGTAAGGCACACCCTTTTCTGTATAAACACAACCTTCACCTGACATATCTATGATAAGATATAAATCTTCCAAATTAATATCATAAGGAACAGTTGCCTCTACATGAAACCAAGCACAATCATATCTCTCGCCCCAAACATCTCCTATTGATAAATTCATCTTGCGTCCCTTTTCTTTATCTTTAAAAGATAAGGGCTCTTTGGAAAGATAGGCAGTAATCTTTGGCACAGTTAAAGGAGTATATATAGAGCTTTCAACTATATGAACAAACTCGTCCATAGCTCTGGTAAAAGTCATATTTGATATTAACATAAACATTAATCCTTGTTGGTATACTATTATTATTGTATCATATTTTAAGTATTTTTTCAAATAATAGATTATAGTTTCCGTGACTAAATTTGACAACTGATAAAAATATTGAGAGATTATTAATTTAACAAAATAGTTAAAAATGTGGTATAATATATGTATAAGAAAAGAAATAAAACAGGAAGTAGAAATGTTTAATTTTCACTCACATACCGTGTATTGCGGGCATGGTTTGAATACTCCGGAAGAGATGATAAAATCAGCCGTAGATATGGGCATGAGCACCATAGGAATCAGCGAACACTACGGAAAGAATGAAAAAGGAGAATGGTTTTGGCATTCAATAAAGGACCCAAAAGGTTATTACCAAGATTTTCTCAAAGCCAAGGAAAAATACAAAGATAAAATTGAGATTCTTTTGGGTTTTGAAATGGATGTTCAAGAATATGATTACGAAAAAACTTATAAAGAAATCTTAACATATAATCCGGATTATGTTTTAGGCTCCGTTCATGCCTATAAAGATATGTTTTTTTCCGGTGGATTTGACTTCTACAAAACAAAAACCAAAGAATATTTGGACAATATTATAAAAGAATATTTATCATACTGTGTTAAAATTATTAATTTAGGATATGTAAATTGTTTGGATCACTTTGATTCATACAAAAAGTTTTATCATCTTGAAGACGAAGAAGAATTATATCCCTATTATAAAGAAATTGCCAAAGCATTAAGAGACAATAATGTTGCCATTGAATTAAATACTCATTATTTCTTTGAAGGAATTTATGAACCTGATCCTAATTTTTATATGCTGAATTTGGCAAAAGAATATGATATTCCTGTGATGGTATCCTCCGACGCCCACTCAGCAGAAGATCTAAACCATAAATTTACAGATGCCTTTGAAATTCTAAAGAAAATAGGAATAAAAACCACTTGCAGATTTAAAAACAGACAAGTAATTAAAGAACCTTTTAATCCTTAAATACTGCATTTTAAAAGAGGTATAATTATGAAAAATACACTTATTATCTTTTTGATTCTTTTAACTACAATTTCATATTGTCAACAATTAGAGTTTATATCTCCTTCTACAGATGAAGAAGTGGCAGGCATTATTCCAGTTAAAGTGAAAGTTATATCACAAAACAAGAATGATATTCCCCTATTACAGGTTATTGAAGCCACGGAAGAAGCCTTAAATCCTATGCATCCAAAAGTTGACTGGATAGAAATTCCCGATCCTATTATTGACACACAAGATAGCAAAGGCAATAATATAATTACCACTTATATTTACAAATGGGACACTTGTCATGTGCCTACTCCTCTTGATAAAAGTATAGTAAACTCCCACAACGGCAAACACACACTCAAGCTAACCTTAGGAGACAAATCCATTACTGAAAATGTGACCTTAAACAACCTAACAATAAAAGTTTCTCCGGATAAAATATTTAATTTGGTTAATTTAGGTGAACCGCTCCCCGATAATTATGAAGATGTTATAAGTATCAAACCACAAAAAATCACTGTTAAAGTTGAAGGAAAAAACACAGACAAACCATATACCTTAACTCTTAACATTTATCACAAAGAAGCTCCTTTTACCGGTATAAGAAACAAACGAGGAGAAAACCTTAACAAGCCTATAATGACATTTATTTTAGAAAATGTGACGGGAAAGACACAAAATGTTATTTGGAAAGGTGAAAGCAATTTTGATAAGGAATTAATTGCAACACAAGAAGAAAACTTAAAAAAGGAAAAACTAAAATTAGAATACTTAAAACAGGTTATTGATAAAAGTCCCGAAAGTTTTAATGAAAAAGGAGAAATAATCAAAGAAATACCAAAAGAATTAGAAGAAGAATACAGTATATTAATAAAAAAATATGAAAATGAAACATATACAATAATAGAACCAATCAATACATATACTGCAGATGAGCCGATTCCAAGTCTTATTCCCGGAATTAATTATCCACATCAGTCTAATAGAATAGATTGGAATAATTATGACCCGGCAGAAGCTTATAAGAATGCCAAAATAATAGATGTTAATCAAGACATATTAGGGAAAAAGGATGAATTTGGAAGAATAATCAATACTCCAAATAAGCTTTATTCTTATACAGACAGTCTTAATGGTATGCCTAGTGATTTCAATAAATATAAATTTAATTATATTTCCATTGATTGGACAAATATGGCAAATCAATACAATTTTAATGGTCAACTGACTGTTTCTAAAAATTATATAGGTTGTGAGCCCGGTCCTTATGTTGTTCAAGCAATTATATCTCAAAATATAACTTCAGTTGAAACCATTAATAATAATGAATATAAATGGGAAACCACAGATACAAACAGAACAGACAGTGAATATCTGTTTACAGGATTATATATATTTGATAACGGTAAATATCAATACTACTTAGGCTGGGATAAAGACGAAGAACTTGACAATGAAGTTGAAAAATTAAATCAACCATTAGAAGATTTAGAAAAATTTTATGAAGAACTTATGGAAAACATCGGTTCCGAACACGAGGATACAATTGAACAATTAAGCAAATCAAATGACCCAAAAGACAAAGAAAAGTTGCAAGAGTTAACGCAAGAATTAGATAAAGAATATGAAAAGATTGAAGCTGAATTAGAAGAAAAATTGAATGAATTATTGACATATGAAGGTAATGTGCTTTATTACAGGCTAACAGATCTAAAGGGCAACCCCGCATCGAAGATTTATAATAATGCCAATGATTACGACCACGATTTGACTTCTATTTACAAAGTAGCATACAAATTCGGTGAAGAACAAAATTTCTCCGGATACGAAGCTTCACCTGAAGGCATTAATCACAAAGTATATGTTATAACAGAACATCCTTATGATCATTCTAGCTTTTCTTGTATAGAAAACATAGCCAAGGACAATGACGGTATGTATTACAGAGACCACGAAAACCGCTGGTCACTATAAACTTGAAAAAAATGCCCTATTTGTGGTATAATATATATGGTATTATTTTGAAATTATTTGTTTTGCTTTATTAAATGAAATGCAATATTATATGATAAATTAATTTGTTTTTAGGACATAAATATATGGAAAATGAAATTACTCTTGATATGCTCAGACACTCCACCAGTCATATTATGGCTGCGGCTGTAAAGAGACTGTTTCCGGAAGTCAAAATAGCCATAGGACCATCAATAGAAAACGGTTTCTATTATGATTTTGATTTTGAAAGAGGCTTTGCTCCGGAAGATTTTCCTGCCATTGAAGCAGAAATGAAGAAAATCATCAAAGAGAGAGCTCCCTTCACAAGAAAAGAAGTTTCTCGACAGGAAGCCTTGGAACTGTTTAAAAACGAACCTTACAAAGTTGAACTTATTGAAAATCTTCCAGAAGGAGAAACCATTTCTACCTACGAAGTTGCCGGATTTTTAGACCTTTGTCGCGGTCCTCATATTGACCACGCAGGCAGAATAAAAGCTTTTAAAATTATGAAAGTTGCCGGTGCATACTGGCGTGGAGACTCCAAAAACAAAATGCTCTCCCGTATCTACGGAACAGCTTTCTTCTCAAAAGATGAATTAAAAGAATATCTTCACAGAATTGAAGAGGCTGAAAAGCGTGACCACAGAAAACTCGGTCGTGAACTTGACCTTTTCTCAATCCAAGAAGCCGGTGGTCCGGGACTTGTTTACTGGCATCCAAAAGGAGCATTGGTTAAAAAATTAATTGAAGACTATTGGAAAACAGAGCATTATAAAGATGGATACGAACTGGTTCAAACTCCGCACATTGCTCTAAAACATTTGTGGGAAACTTCCGGTCACCTTGATTTCTATGCCGATTCCATGTTCTCCCCTATGCCGGTAGATGACCAAGAGTATATTCTAAAACCTATGAATTGTCCTTTTCACCTACTGATTTACAAGAGTAAAATACGTTCATATAAAGAAATGCCTATTCGTTGGGCTGAGCCGGGCACGGTTTACAGATATGAAAAGTCAGGGGCCCTGCATGGACTTATGAGAGTTCGTGGATTTACCCAAGACGATGCCCATATTCTGTGTATGGAAAACCAGCTTGAAAATGAAATTCAAAGAATAATGACTTTCATTTTCAAAATCTTTAAAAAATTTGGTTTCACAGAATATGAAATATTCGTTTCCACCAAACCGGAAAAAGCTGTCGGTTCTGACGAAATATGGGAAAAAGCTACAAATACTATAATAGCTTCATTAAAAGAAGAAGGTATAGACTATAAAATAGATGCCGGTGGCGGTGCATTCTATGGTCCAAAGATTGATGTTAAAATCAAGGACGCAATCGGAAGATTATGGCAATGTTCAACCATTCAAGTAGACTTTAACGAACCTGAAAGGTTTGATATCAACTATGTAGGTGAAGACGGTGAAAACCACAGACCTATTATGATTCACAGAGCCCTCTTCGGATCCTTTGAAAGATTTATAGGTATTCTTATAGAACACTATGCCGGTGCATTTCCACTTTGGCTTTCCCCTACTCAAATTGCTATATGTCCCATTACAGATAACAATTTGGAATACAGTAAAAAGGTAGAAGAAAAACTTAAGGCCTTAGGCTACAGAGTTATGATGATAGCTGAAAACGAGCCTTTGAAAGCTAAAATTAAAACAGCTCAACTTGAAAAGATCCCATATATGGTTATTATCGGTGATAAAGATATGGAAAACAATGTTATTTCCATAAGAGCCCGTGACGGAAAACAAGAAACCATGACCTTCGACGCCTTTGCGGAAAAACTCTCTGCGGAGACAAAATAATATAATATTTGACTTTTTTTGTAAAATGTTGTATAATATAATGGTTATTGACAGATAAATTCAAAGTTATATATATGAGGTAAATATGCATTTAGTTTTAATGATAATCCAAATAGTTTCGGCTATCGCTCTTATAACCCTTATTATGTTGCAAACCCCTAAATCCGACGGTCTTGCCGGTTTAGGTGTGACAGACACAAGTGCCGGTGACTACAAAGGTAAAATGGGCAAAGAAGAAATCTTAGGTAAATATACTAAGTATTCGGCTATAATCTTTTTCATAGCCAGCTTATTGGTAGCCTTGATAAAGTTTTAAAAAGTAGCGAAAGCTACTTTTTTTTTCAACTTGACTTTATGTATAAAATATAGTATAATTATATTATGAAGGATATTAAATCTAATTTAGATTATATTAAAGACGAAATAATTTTAGCTTGCGATAAATGCGGCAGAGATCCAAAAGAGATTACTCTCATAGGTGTGTCCAAAACCAAGCCCGTATCTCTTATAAATGAAGCCATTGACCTTGGACTTACAGATATAGGAGAGAATTATGTTCAGGAAGTTTTAGAGAAAATAAACTCCCTAAAACCTGTAAATTTACATTTTATAGGACATCTCCAAAGCAACAAGGCCAAGCAGATAGTCCCCCACGCTCACTTAATACACAGTGTGGACAGTTTATCTCTCTTAAAAGAAATTGACAAAGAAGCCCTTAAAAACAACAAGATTCAAGACATTCTTTTGGAGATTAACATAAGCTGTGAAGAGAGTAAATTCGGTATAAAAGATTGTGACATTCAAGAATTTCTTGACAAAGCCACAAGTTTTAAAAACATAAAAATCAAAGGGCTTATGGGTATGGCTCCTTTCCTTGACAACAAAGAAGACACTCGCCCATATTTCGCCAAGCTAAGAAGTCTTTTTGATACTCTCCCGGAAGATATGAGAATATATCTGTCTATGGGAATGAGCGGAGATTTCAGAGAGGCCATTTACGAAGGTTCCAATATGATAAGAATCGGCACCGCAATCTTTGGTGCAAGAGAATATAAAACCTTTTAGGAGGAGTTTATGAATTACGAAGAAGAATACGACGAACGTGACGAACGCAAACAAAAGCCCGGTTGGATAAAATCATTCCAAAACCTTCTTGCCAAACCGGAAGATGACTATTATGACGAAGAAGAGGAAGATAACACTCCAAAGAGAAATCCCATTTCCATTTGGACAGACGTTATCACTCTTGACACTGCAAAAGAAATAGTTGAAAATCTTAAAGCAGGAGAAGAGCAAATCGTCAACTTTGAAAACACAGAAGCAGATACGGAAAACGATATAAGATACTTCCTTTACGGTGCAGTTTATGCCTTAGACGGAAATATTGATTCCATATCCAAAACTTCCATTGTTATTGCTCCAAAAGGCACTGACATTGAAAAACCGGACTCAAAAATAAGAAAAAGCCCCTTCATAGGAGCCTTCAAGGTTAACGGTTAAAATGAACGATTTGTCTAAAAACACTTCAATTCAAAAACTGTCTCCTTCTCTAAAAATAGGTATCATAGGCTCCGGTTTTATGGGCACATCCATAGCCAAAGGTATTCACGAAAGTTTTCCGAAAATTGAAATCACTCTCAGTGATATTGACAAAGAAAAGCTCAAGATCATCAAAAGCACCTTAGGCATAAACACTTCCTCCGATAACGTCCAAACAATAAAGGAGTCCAATATCATATTTTTGGCAGTAAAGCCCAACATTATTCCACAAGTTCTTGAAGAGATTTCAAAATCTGCCACAAAGGACAAACTCATTATTTCCATAGCTGCCGGGGTCACCATTAATACTCTCGAAACAGCCCTTCAAAACAGCCCCATAATAAGAGTTATGCCAAATATATGCGCTCAAATACAAGAAGGTGCCCTTGCCTACGCCACAGGCTCAAAAGTGACCAAAGCCCACTCCGAATTGTGCGACAAGCTTCTCTCTGCCTTAGGACTTGCTCTAAAAGTTGAAGAAAAAATGCTTGACGCCGTGACAGGTCTTTCCGGCTCCGGTCCCGCTTTCATTTTTATGGCAATTGAAGCTTTAAGTGACGGCGGAGTTCTCTGTGGACTGCCGAGAGATATATCAAACAAATTAGCTGCCCAAACTGTTTTAGGATCAGCTAAGATGTATCTTGCAGACAACTGTCACGCCGGTGCCTTAAAAGATATGGTGACAAGTCCCGGGGGAACCACTATTTGCGGTGTAAAAGCCCTTGAAGATAAGTCTTTCCGCTCAGCTCTCATGGACGCTGTCCAAAAAGCTACGGAACAATCAAAGAAATTCTCACAAAAATAAGCCTCTTATGAGGCTTTTCTTGTTATTATGAATATAGAAAAACTAAACATTCCAAACTTAAAGGATGAACAAAACAAAACCATAAACTCTGTGACATCTCTTACCCAAAATCTCTGTAAAATTGACTATTACGGAGATTTTATGATTGACGAGATATTAAAAAAGTCCAAAACCGGATATGACATAAACCAAGTTGCCACCAAGTGTTTAATTCCTCAAACTCCCTACAAACTTGATTTCTATCTGAGAGATTTCGGTTGCACTTGTTTTACCTGCCTAAACCACAAAAACTCTCCTATTTTAGGAAGAAATTATGATATGCCCATAGGCTCCCATTTATGTGCAATATGCGAAACCAAAAGCGCAAAGGGTTATAATTTCATAGGTGCACTGGATATGTTTTACATGGGAGTTGACGAAGAGTTTCTTAATCTTCCGGAGAAAAGAGTCCAATGCCTTTATGCTCCCCACCAAGTTCAAGACGGAATTAACGAAAAGGGACTGGCATGCGCTCTCCTTTTCCTAAACGAAAAAAAAACTGTTCAAAACACAGGAAAACCCTTTCTTCCTTCAAACCTGTTGGTATGCACCCTTTTAAACAAAACCTCCACTGTTAAGGAAGCTTGTGAAATCCTTAATAATTATGACTTTGTATCCCTTTTTGAAAATTATGATTTTAATCATCACTACATAATCTGTGATGCCAAAGGGGACATGGCTATCATTGAATATATAGAGAACAAATTAATTGTCATAAGAGATAGAAAAGGATATTTAACTTTATCAAATTACTACAAATCTCTCCCGGAGAAAGGCCAAAAAGGTATAGGTTTTTTAAGAGTTGCCACAATAGAACATCTCCTAAAAAAGAACCCTACCCCTTCAAATGAAACAGCTATGTCTAACCTTGAATGCGTTTCCTACGGCAGGGAGCTGGACAAATACGACCTTATGGCAGAGGGACGAGAATACTACCAAAAAGGTATTTCTTATTGGTCACAGGTTTATGATACAAGAGAAAAGTCTTTAGATATGGTATTTAGAGAAAATTATAAGAAAGTATTTAAATTTAAGCTATGCTAAATATGTTTTACTAACATTTTTTACTCTTTATTTAAGTAATTTTGTTTTGGTAGGTAAATAATTTATGGCAAATGCTAATTTTAAAGATTTCATACATAGGATGATAGATTTTGAGGATTGTCGTTCTATGGTAGTTTATCCTTTTGAGAAGCTTGTTGAGTTTCATTTTTTTGATACTTGTGAGCGTGAGATTACTTCTTCTTATATGCCTGTTGAGTGCTTAGAAACCTTAGTGGAGGAAGCTCGTTCCCTTATGGGTAATCGTATGGTGCATAATGATTATCATTTAGGTAATTATGTTATAGAACAGAATGGTAGTATTTATATATTTTCAATTTCTATCAAGGACTGTTGTATTAAGGTAGTTCTTAATAATTGTAAATTTCTTTAAAAAGAGGTTTATTCCTTATAAATACTCTTTCAGAGCAAATATAAAATTCAAACTATACTAAAATACTATGCTAAATATAAATAATATTATCAAACAAGGGTTCATTCCCTATAAATACTCCTTCAGAGCAACAAAAGATAAAAAAGCTCTCTGTATCCTTCAAAAAGGGACAGAGAAATTTATCTGTGTGAAAAGCAGAGAAAAGAGTCAAATCTTTAAAGATGTCATCAAGGAGTTTAAAGACGAAAATTCTTATATTAGTATTTTCAAACTCAACTGGGATAACTACATCTCTCTCAAGAAGCACATAAGCATTTCTCCCACAAAAATCAACAAAAGAGTATCCTTCGGTGTGGGTGACAGGACAGGTCTTGCCACAGCTTCTCAACTGAGAGCCATAACCAAATTTGATGTCTTTCCCATTTTAGCACAACAGACTCCCGAAGAACTGAGAGCTTTAAACAGAACTTACAAATCCTGCCTTCTTAACTCGGTTATGGGTGTCCTGCAAACAGGATTTGTAGGAGATTGGGGAGCTGACGCCAATAATATCTCTGACCCTGAAGATTTAGCCGAAGCTATTAAAGCAGACTATTCCATGTTTACAATTAACATAGTCCCCTTTTTGAGAAAACTCCCGGAAGAAGAACCCCAAATAATTATAAATAAACTCAACGAAACAAGCAAAGCCTTAATAGATAAATTTAACTATTTCGGAAACCTTTATAACATTTCCGAAGATGCTTTTATATATTCTGCATATCAAACAGAAAAAGGGGTGGAAACTGCCCTAAATTACTACAAGGAAATTAAAAAAAACAGAGATGATTTTGACTTTGAAATAGGCTTTAACAAAGCAACTGAAACCACAACCTTAAGCGATTTGCTTTTTATTATGCTGTATCTAAAAGAAAACAATATAAAAATCACATCCATTGCACCTAAATTTGAAGGCCATTGGATCCCCGGCTGTGAATATCAGGGAAACAGAGAAAAACTCTTTGAACAAATGAAACAATTTTCCGAAATAACGGATAAGCACGGTGACGTTCGTCTATCCCTTCACTCCTCAGATAAATTCTCTGTATACCCATCTTTCAAACGCCTGACGGATAACAATTATCACATAAAAACCAGTGGCACAAGTTGGCTCAGATTACTGATATTGGTAGCAATCCACCAAAAAGACCTCTTTGATAAAATGTATAATCTTTCCGTCAATAAACAAAGAGGAAAAGTTCCCTATTATAACAAAGAACATCCGGAGCTGTTTATAAACGACCCGGCTTTGTGTATGCTCTTCCACACAAGTTATGATGTTATTTTAAATGAGTTAAAGGATGATATAAAAAACTTCTTCAATGCCCACGAAGAAGAATATTACCATCTCATCATGAGCCACTTGGCAAAACATTTATCAAATTAATATAACAATAATCTCAATACCTAAAAACTTGATATAAACACCAAAAAAGTGGTATAATATAAAATTTCAAATCACCAAAAAGATCATTTTTTCGCAAGAAATAATGAATTGACGTCTTCGACTGTAATGAGTGAGTAGTGGGACAAAAGAGCGAGTGCAAAGCACGATGCTAATTTGTTTCAATACGAAGGAATGTCAAGGAGATAAGTCAAGAGTTATTTCATTAAGCGAAAAAATAGAGATTTTTAGGGGATTTGTTATTTTATATTAATAATTATTATAACAATAATCTCAATACCTAAAAACTTGATATAAACACCTAAAAAGTGGTATAATAATTATGTGTCAATGTGACAATTAAGGAGAATAGTTTTGAAGCAAATTAAATACCACCTGATAGGTATAGGTGGGGAAGGAATGAGTCCCATTGCCGAGATTTTGCACAGACAAGGACATATTATTTCAGGTAGCGATACAACAGATAAACCTATTTTAAAATATTTATCATCTCTCGGAATTAAGGTTTTCATAGGTCAAAAAGAAGAAAACATAACCGACCAAGATGTTATTATATATACCACTGCCATTCAAGGAGACAATCCGGAGTTTAAAAAAGCCAAGGAAACAGATAAAATTCTTATTTCCCGCCCCGTTATGTTAGGGAAACTTTTAGAACAATATAATAACAGAATAACTGTCTCAGGTGTTCACGGCAAAACTACCACCACTACACTAATCGACAAGATCCTCAGCATGGGAGGAATTGACAACACTTCCCTTATCGGCTCTCGTGTTGCAGAGTTGGGAGGAAATCTTAGATTAGGGCAAGGTGATACAATTTTAACGGAAGCTTGCGAAGCTTTTAAATCTTTTCTCAATCTAAAACCCAGCATTGCGGTTTTAACAAACATAGACGCAGACCATTTGGACAACTATGGCACAATAGAAAACATTGAAGCCACCTTCAAACAATTTGCAGAGAAAAACGTAGATCCTGACGGAGTGATTATCTACAACATAGATGACGAAAGATTACAGAGAGTTGTCAAAGACAGTGGCAAAAAACTTATATCTTACGGTCTCTCACCGAATGCTGACTATTTTGCAAAACATATCGCCATTGATGGTCAATTTATTAACTACGACTTATATATCAATCAAAAACTTATTACAAATATAAAACTTAAAGCATTAGGCACTCACAATGTATATAATTCTCTTGCCGCTATAGCTTGTGCTTCTTTGTTTAACATACCTATTAATACCATAAAAGCTGCCTTTGAGAACTTTAATATGCCGGCTCGTCGATTTAACATTCTTTACAACAAAGAAATAATAGTGGTGGATGATTATGCTCACCACCCCACAGAAATTCAATCTACTTTAAATGCGGCTAAGACTCATTTTCCAAACCACAGAATGATTGCGGTTTTCCAACCTCACCTATATTCAAGAACTCAAACTCACTACAAAGCTTTTGCAAAAGCTCTTGAAATTGCGGATGAAATCATAGTTACAGACATTTATGCCGCAAGAGAACTTCCCATTGAAGGAGTCACCGGCCACATTATATGTGACGAGATTAAAAACAAAAAAATCACCTTCAAGAAAATGCCCGCAATTTGTGACTGTCTTCTAAAAGAAAAGAAAGATGGAGATATTATAATATTCTTAGGTGCGGGAAATATAGACAGTGTGGCTAAAAAACTGGTCTCAAAATTAGAGAAATAATGAATATAATCGAAGATTTAAATATCGATGGCGTGGAAATCCTCCAAAAAGAACCTTTAAGCAAACGAACCACCTTCGGCATTGGGGGATGCGCCAAAGTTTTTCTTAATATCAGCACAATAGACGCTTTGAAGAAAGGGGTTATATATCTAAACCAAAACTCCATACCTTACATGGTCATAGGAGACGGAACCAATCTATTGGTGACTGATAAAGACCTTGATATAATCTTTATCAAGCTTGTGGGAGATTTTAAAGAAATATCTTACTTTCCAAATCACAATTCACAAATTGTCACCAGCCCCTTATATAGTATGGAGGGAGAAGATTCCCGTCAACCGGAAAGCCCCACAACCCATACAGAGGAAGATAATTTCGCTATAATAAGAGTTGGGGCCGGAGTTAAACTCTCCGACCTAACAAAGGATACTCTTAAAAAAGGTTTTGGGGGACTTGAAAAGATTGGATCTATCCCGGGAACTATAGGCGGAGCCTGCCTTATGAACGCAGGTGTCCGATATTTTGATATTTCTACATATATTGAATCCGTAGGAGTAATAGACAAAAAAGGCAATGCCTTTGAAATGCCAAAGGAATCTTGCCAATACTCCTACAGAGAAAGTATTTTTCAACAGACAGACGAGTATATAATAACTCACGCCAATTTAAGACTTGTAAAAACAGATACAACCCCTTTATGGGATGTCCTAATCGCCGGCATAGAAAAGCGAAAAGCCACCCAGCCCAAAGGCAAATGTGCGGGCTGTTTCTTTAAAAACCAAAATAACCAATCCAGCGGAAAGCTTATAGAAGAATGCGGACTAAAGGGCCTTTCTGTGGGGGACGCTTATGTGGCACAAGAACACGCCAATTTCATTATGAACAGAGGCAATGCCACAGCTATAGATGTGCTTAGATTAGCTAACATAATCAAAGAAGAAGTCCGAAAACAAAAAGGTGCCAACCTTCAATTTGAAGTTAGGATAATTAAAAATGAATAAACTTAAAATATGCGTTCTCTTAGGTGGAATTTCCTCAGAAAGAAGCATTTCTCTCGTTTCAGGAAAATCCATTTTAGATAATTTAGATAAAGATAAATATGAAGTCTGTGCCATAGACCCCATAGATTTTAGGGAAGATAAGGAAGAGATTATAAATCGCACTCCCCTAATGGATAATCATAAGAAGATAATTGAGGATTTATATAATTCAAACTATCTGATCCCGGCTTCTTCACTATTTGGGGAAAATCCATACAGGCCGGACCTGTTTTATATATCTCTTCACGGAAAAGGTGGAGAAGACGGAGCCATACAAGGTTTCCTTGAAACCATTAATGCCAAATACACAGGATCTACTATTTTAGGCTCTGCTGTGGCAATTAATAAAATTTATGCCAAAAAGATAATGAAATCTATGGGATTAAACGTTCCTGTTACCATAAATGTTGATACTCAGAGAGGATATGATGTAGAGGAAATAAAATCAAAAATCAAATCCTACCCTGTCTTCGTTAAAGCCAACAACCAAGGTTCCTCCATAGGTTGTGAAAAAATCTATGAACCGGAAGAACTTGAAGCTTGTCTTGAAATATCCGGTCAATATGATAATCTTATAACCATCGAAGAAGGTATCGTAGGCACAGAAATCACTGTTCCCGTTATAGGTGATGACCATCCACTGCCTTCAATTGAAATTATTCCCAACAGAGGAAACGAATACGACTTTACTCACAAATACCTTCCCGGTGCCACTACAGAAATCTGTCCCTCAAGGATACCTCCCGAACTGGAAAGGAAAGCGGGAGAAATAGCTGTAATTTGCCACCATATTTTAGGTTGCAGAGGCATTTCTCGAACAGATATGATAATAGACAAAAATCACAAAATATATGTTCTTGAAACCAATACAATACCGGGTATGACTCCCACATCCCTCGTTCCCCTATCCGCAAAGACAGCGGGACTGGAATTTTCTAAGCTTTTAGATATTATTATTGAAACTGCATTATGAGTAATCAGGACCCGAAAACCCCTTGGGAAGAAGATAGAAAAAACAACGAAAGAAGACGAAAAAGAAGACCAATAGCTCAATCTTCAGAATTGCCGGATTTCGTTCAAACAGAGAGAAAGAAGCCAAAAGTCATTAAGAAAAACAAACTTTCTTTAATGATTTTGGTCTGTGCTTTTTTGACTATTGTTATAGTCACTTGTGTATTAACTTTTTTATGGACAAACAAAATCTTTAATATTAAAGATCACGACATTACAGGCATTACTTACTCAGCCCCGGGCTCTGTGGATAAGATAGCCAAATCCTACCACGGAAACAATATCTTTAGATTTAACAAAAAGAAAATGAGAAAGGAATACCTTATCATAAGAGAGATAGACGATGTTCAAATAAAAAGAAAGCTTCCCAATAAAATTATTATAAAAATCATTGAAAAGAAACCTGTCTGCTGTTTCAAAACCCCTTCCGGTAAATATCTCATTACAAATTCAGGTTTGATTTATCACAAAATGACACCAAAAGAAAAACTTATTGCCATTCCAACAGTGGTGTCAAACAATAACAAAATTGTTTTAGGAATGAATATAAAAAAAGACCTGATTCCTCTGTCAGAAAAGAATAAAGACAAAACTCACAAACGAAAAACCGGAGCGGAACTGAAAAAAGAAGAAGATATATTAAAAAGAGAAAAAACAGAAATCTTCCAAACCCTATATCTCTACGAATTGGCAAGAATATGTTATAACAACAAAATAGGTATCAGCTCTATACAATTAAAAAACAATTGCGAAGTTATTTTGATCAGTAATAATAATATAATAATCAAATTCGGTGCCACCGCCGACCTGTTAGACAAGAGCTATCTTCTAAAAGAAATATTCTTGCAAAAGAAAGGCGAATTTAAAAAAATCAAAGAAATAACTATATTAAACTTTGAAAAAGCCACCATAAAATATAAGCAGTCATAAAAACAAATAGCAAACTTGAATTTCTGCTCTCTATCTTAACATTTTTGAATTTACAAATAAACTTTAACCGTCCCGGACGTTACGATACAAAGTCCCGCATAATTAATGGAAAACACAGAAAAACACAAAAAACATTGGTTTATACAAATCATCATCCTTTGCTTCTTACTTGGAGTTTTAATATCTCTGACTTTAAAAACCCAAATACAAGCCACAAAGGAAGGTCTCCCTTCAAGAATGTCTGACTCAGGAGAAGTTTTAAAATATTTTAAAGCACAAAACGAAGATTTAAAAGAGCAACTGGCAAACCAAAAGAAATTAAATGAAAAATTAGTAAAACAACAGAGTCAAGGACTTACCACATCCACCCCCTTGATTAACTTGCTTAACAAAACCAAAAAATTAGCGGGAACGGGAGATTTGAAAGGCCCCGGTGTGGTTATAACCCTTATTGACAGTCCAAAAGCCAATGACCCTACCATACAAGGTCCCATTGACCATCTTTTGATTCATGCAGAAGATATTTTATCCATTGTAAATGAACTCAATAATGCGGGAGCCGAAGCCATTTCCGTCAACGACCAACGAATCACCTCTCGAACTTCCATAAGATGTGCCGGCACCCAAATTTTAGTCAACCAAGAAATAGTTGCCGCTCCCTTTATAATAAGAGCCATAGGTGATACGGATATTATCTATGCCGGCATAAACCTTCCCGGAAACATAGTAAGCGACCTAAACCTTCTCGGAATGGTTAGTATAAAAAAATCCGATGAAGTTATAGTTAAAGGTCTGACCAAAGACACCTTTAAATTTGTATATGCAGAGGAGGTGAAAGCCAATGAGAATGAAAATTAAAAACTATTTTATCAAAAATTTCACCAAAATCATCATTCCTATTTTGGCTTTGATACTGGGACTTTGCACATACTTTATCCCTTGGTCACCACACACTTCTTGGGCTTCCTATCTATCCTTGGCAGTTCTTGCGGCAATGGACAGCGTAATAGGCGGAATTAAAGCCTATTTGGAAGGAAAGTTTAACGATGACCTATTTATTACCAGTTTCATATTCAATACCCTTATTGCTGCATTTCTTGCATTTTTAGGGGACAAAATTGGGCTTAACCTCTTCCTTGCCGCCCTCATAGCCTTAGGCTCAAGAATATTCATAAATATTTCTATCATCAGAAACGAAATAATGGATAAATTAAAGAATAAAAACAATAATAAATTATAATTTTAAAATCAAAATCCCTAAATTTTCTCTATTTTTTTTGCTTAACGTAATTTCTATTTTCGTGTCTCATTGACATTCGTTCGTATTGAAACAAAATCTATAATGGCTAACGCCTTATATCTTTTATCCCACTACTCACTCATTACAATCGACGACTACAATACGAAATTTCTTGCAAAAAAATGATTAAATTTGTCCTTTTTGATTTTAAAATTGCACTCATTGCATTAGGCTCAAGAATATTCATAAATATATCAATTATCAGAAACGAAGTAATGGATAAGTTAAAAAAAATAAATAATAATTAATTTTAAAATCAAAAATAAAAAGCAGGGGTTACCCCTGCTTTATTATATTTGCAAAAAACAATTTGCATTTATTAAAGATTTGAACAAAAAAGTTATTATTAGAGTTAAGGTTCTGTGATTGTGTTGCATCAGATATACCGTTAACTCCTTCGGAGATAGAATTATTTGAACTTGTTTTTATTTCTTCCTTATCTCCTACCTCATCACCGAAAAAAGGTGTCATCCGGAAACTTTTCTTTTAACTGTTCAATAGTTGGTTCTGTGTCTTGGTCAATAAAATCATAAGATTTAAGTTCTATTGATCTTAAACCATACTTAAATTGAGATAAATCATTAGCCCATACAAGTTTGGTAATATAAGCATCTTCTTTTTTAATTTTAAAATTCTCTTTAAATATATTTTCAAAATTCCTACATCTCCATATTTCCTCTCTCCCATCACTAAATACGCATTTTACATAATTGTCAGACAATATTTTTGCTGATACTACTTTCAAATTAGCATTTGGAGTCACTGTAGCGGGGATTATAAATCCAATTGAAAACAAAGGAACATTTGGTAAAGAATAAATATATTCTACTCGTAATTGATGAATTCCACCAACAACTATCATTAAAATGTTACCGTCTTCTTTTATGTCAAGTATTTTTTCTTCAACTGCAATAATTTCATCGTTTTTATTTACTAAAACATATTTAGTTTTTAAAGAATGTCCTTTATATACTGTAATTTCTTTTATTTTAAAATCATTAAAATTTATTTTTTTTAAGCTATTTATCTTATAATTATAGTTTAATTTATAATCTAAATTAGCTAAATCACTTATTTCAAAATAGTTGTAATCTTTAAAATTTTTAATACTTTCATTTATATAGCTATATTCAATATCGTTAATAAAGTCAGGATCAATTGAATATGTAGCAAAACAATAAACTTTTGAGATAGCAAAAAAAGTTAATAAAATTAACAAATAATATATTTTTTTCATAATAAACTCCTTAATAGTTAGATATAACAATAATATCACTGGTAAATAAATTACTAGGTAAAACATTATTTGGTGATTCATTTAAGGGCACATACTTAACCTTAATATAATTATTAATATAAGTATCATAATAATAATCTATTGGATTATATTCACCTGTAACATCTAAATAATACTTAATATTATTATTAATATATGTATTTATAGCATGATCAATAAAAGATACAGATTCTGGGTTACCGTTTTTTTGAAATTTTTCAAAATCTTGAATTAAAAACACTTTATATCTTATACCATTTATGGTTTTGTAATAATACTCATTATCCGAATCCCAAAAAATAACAGAGCCAAAACCTTTCATCATAAAATGACAAATACCCGAATATATTCCTTGCGATCCCATTACCTTTTGAAACAATTCAGCCCAAGAACCACATCGTCCGTCTTTATGTTGAATAATATAATCAGTAGTAGTATATTCATTTTCACCCATTTCTATTGAATCACCGGAATAATACCCTAATTGCACATTATCTTTTGAATAAACTTTTAAAGAATGAAATTTATTCCATATAGCATTAAAAACATCAATTTCAGTGGATTTGCCTTTTGCTGCTTCACAACCAATCCATACACATGTTTCATATAATTCATTATTAGCGGAATAAGCACTTGATAAAGGTTCATCAAAAGTCACATATAGTTCGTGTTCCGTTTGACCAACCGGCGCATTAATGTAAGGGGTCATAAAGTCTGATACACAAGTATATTTCCAATTAATATTTAATATTTTATAGTCAACAGTGTTATGTGACCCTGTTGATGTAATATCAGAAAAAGTTAAAATATAATCTCCGTTCTCGGTTCCAAGTGTTGCTGATTGATTTGAAAACTCATAACCTAAATTAGTAGTTCCGGAAACACCATAAGTTCCGTTAGCATTATAACTATCTATAATAAATTTACCATCTTTTATAACTAAACTTTGACCAATAGATGACAAAAATGGTCTGTTTTTATCATGAGAATCTAAATTATCTGTAAAAGGTCTTGTTTCTATGGCTAAGGTGTTATAAGGAATATCATAATTATACCATACCCCGTTATAAGAAGTTTCTTGAACTTGATTGGAATTATCTTTAAAATAGTCCTTCCAAGACATAAAACCATTATTATATTTCTGAGTTATTTTTTTAACATATCTTCCTTGAACAGGAATAAATATTATTTCATCTTTAGCAACAACTGTATTATTATATTTAATGTTAAGAACTAAGGTTTGATTGCCAAACCCCATTGTATTATAAACAACATAAAGTTTTATGGGTATTGTATCTGTTCCGATGGTCCAACTCTTTTTATAATTAGTATCCCAAGTCAAAGGAGTTGTCATATCTTCCAAATAAAGATTCAAATATGTAAATAATGGCATAATATTATTATATACCAATTCAAGTGTGCAACCTGTTAACTGTTCTTGGTTATAACAATCAAGACTTATCTCATTTAAAGCACCTTTATTAACATATCTTTCCTCTATTAAATTACTGTCCCACAATTCATTATTTTCAAAGACATCCGGCTTATGAGATATGTCCGATTGACATACTGTATATAATACTTCATCTTGGTGAATTATGCTTCCACCATATTTTAGGGTGCCTGTAATTTGAGCAACATCATTTTCTATACCTTTAACATATATGACACTTGGAATATTATTGCCTGAAAATTCTGTATTAATATCTATTTGATTGGTTAAGGCATAATTTGAATAAAACTCTAAGTTATCATTATCTGATTCTAAAACAAAAGTTGTTGCGTTAGATAAGTAATTATTAATACCGGCTACACTGATTGCTAAACTGTTAACACCTTGGTTTAAATAATCATATTTTGGTATAACTTTTCCCGGGGTAGAGTTTTC
>JAFSVJ010000122.1 GCA_017445025.1 Abditibacteriota bacterium
ATAAGCAAATAGTTTTTTCATAAAATCTTCATAATCATCGGAATCGTTTTCAATAACAACACTCAACTTTTCTTTATCTGTGTTCCCTATTATGTCAACAAATCCCTTTTTTCTTTCGTCTGCCACATTTGACCTGGGGTTTTCCGTATCCACATAATATATTTTATCAAAATCCGAAGACAGAATTTTTTGGGTCATTTCTTTTGAGGCATTATAGTTATCCGTTCCCACATAGTTTGACTTTATTCCGCTGATATATCTGTCCACAAAAACCGTGTTGGGTATCATTTCCACAACTTTTTTATAATAAGGAAACAATTCTTTTCTTCCCGTAGCGTATATTATAACACCATAGGGCTTTTTCTCCGGTAATCTCTGTAATATTTGTCTTTCCAAGTCTAAGGAATCTTTGTAAACTGACAAAATCATTTCCATTTTGTTCTCAGAAATGGATGTGCATAAATCTTCCAAAAGAAAGGGAAACAGTCCTGTGCCCTCTTCTATATAATTCTTATACATAATTCCCTGAAACACACAATAAACTTCGGGAAATTCTTTGAAATAGGGAGCCACAAAACTCCCCTTTCCGTTTACTGTATAAATTACCCCTTCGTTGCACAGGTCGCTCAAAGCCTTTCGGGCAGTGGTGGTGCTGACATCGTAGGTTTTCATTATTTTACTTAAAGAAGGCAGTGGCGTATGAGGCTCGGAGTGCTCTATAAATTCTTTAAGTTTGTTTTCTAATTGAATATATTTTTCCATAACTTAACATATTCTTGGCAGGTTGCCGGAGGTGGGCATGGGGAGAATGCGAGTGCCTACCAAGGTTTTCAAAAAAACTCTGCCTGTGGTTTCCGCTGTAACTTCACCGATGGTTTCCGCATTATTATCATAAGATTTTAAATAAAATAACAATTCTTTTTCGTCACTTGGGTCAACAAAAATAATCATCTTCCCCTCGCTTGCAAAAGTATATTTATCAAGCCCCGTTATTTCACAAAAAGCTTTTACTTCGTCATTAATGGGGATTTTTCTGTCTTCAACAACAAAATCATACCCGCATTGGGAAGAAAGTTCATTTAAAGTTGTGGCAAGGCCACCTCTTGTAGGGTCTCTCATGGCTTTAATATTAAAATTCTTTTCAAGAAGTGGAACAAGGACAGGAGAGAGTCCTGCCACATCGCTTTCTATATGAGATTTAAAAGGAAGATTGTTTCGCAAAATTGTTAAATATGCCTCATGATCCCCTATGGTGCCGGATAAAAGGATCTTGTCCCCGGGTTTTATGTTTTTCGGAGAAAAAATCTTCTTTATTTCGCCCAAACAGGCTGTGTTTATATAAATCCCGTCACATAACCCTTGTGGCACCACTTTCGTGTCTCCTGTGACGATTCGGACACTATTTTTTTGGCACTCTTCTTTTATATCTGATAATATTTTCTTTAAAGACTCTATCTCAAAGCCTTCTTCAATAATAAAAGAAAGAGTCAGATATTTAGGCACAGCACCGCAGGTCAGCACATCATTAACACTACCCGCAACACACAAGTGACCTATACTTTTCTCGCCGAAAAACAAAGGTGACACCACAAAACTGTCGGTAGAAAGAGCAACCCTCTCACCTGCACTTAAAACCGCACCGTCATTACCGTTAAAATGATCTTTTTCACTATATAAAATCTCAAAGATTAATTTGTTAATTAATTCACCCGTTTGACTGCCGCCAAAACCGTGAGACAATTCGATTTTATCCATAAGTTAAATACAAAAAAAGTGGCTTAATACCACTTTCTGTTATAATTTGGGGTGGGTGAAGAGATTCGAACTCTCGGCCTCCAGGGCCACAACCTAGCGCTCTAACCAGCTGAGCTACACCCACCAAAAACACCATTATATATTATACCATATTTAATATATGTTTGTCAAGTTCAAATATAGCTTATATTTTTAACAAAACTTCACAAGGACATTTGGTAATGGTGCTTCTGCCGTCAATTTCTTCTATTTCCATAAACACAAGAGCTATTTTTGGCTCTATGCCAAATCTCTCCACCAAATTAATGGCGGCGTTTACGGTTCCACCCGTTGCCAAAACATCGTCCACAATAGCCACATTGGCACCGGGTTTTATGGCATCTTGATGTATACATAACTTGTTCTTTCCGTATTCAAGAGAATATTCTTCTTCATAAACCTTATAAGGCAATTTACCCGGCTTTCTCACCGGCACAAAATTAACCTTCATTCTCTCTGCCAAAGCACAAGAAAAGAAAAATCCTCTGGACTCCAATCCTAAGATAGTATCTATATTATAAGGCTTAAGTATGCTCTCCATTTCATCTATTACTTTACCGAATAAAGGATAATTACCTAAAACCGGAGTTATATCTCTAAACAATACCCCTTCTTTGGGAAAATCTTTTATGACACGAATTGCATCAATAACATCTTGACTTAACACATTATTCTCCAAAAATAAATTTATTCACCTTTCAGCTTTTTAATCTCTTCCAAAAGCTCATATACATAGGAAGCCAAATCCAAATTTTGCTCTTTCATATTTCTGATTTCCAACAACAATTGGCTTTTAAGGTGATTTATGTATTTTGTCTGTTTAATAACCATATCTTGAAGAAGGAATATTTGCTTAACCGTATCGTTATCGGCAGCTTTCAATATTCTCTCTTCCATAGCCTTGACATCTATATCGGAATCCTCTTGAAAAGCCTTAACGGAGCTTTCGGAAAACAGCCTTCTTTGAGTGCCGTTTATATCTTCAACCACAATAGAGTCTATCTCTCCTATCATAATCAACCGTCGCATGGCATCCTCATCCACATTTAAAAGCCCCATGACATATTCTTTTTCTAAAGTATAATCTCCTACACCCACAGAACCGGGGTGGTCAGAAAATACCACATCCTTCATTTTTTGAACATCTTCGTTGCCACGGAAGTTTTCATACTCCATCCATTTTTTTTTGAGCATTTCAAGAGCTTCTGGGGTATTTATATCAGTTTTCTTTGTTATTTCTTCTAAATCCATATTCTCACCTTATTCTCACATAATTCTCACATAATTATTATACCATAAAAATAGAGAAAAAGTCCAAAATTTACTAAAAAGCAAGGTTTTCTTTCATGCTTGCCAACTTCTTTTTACCTATTCCTTTAATATCCAACAAATCTTCCGGTCCTCTAAAAGGTCCGAAAGCGTTTCTATATTCAATAATTCTTTTTGCATAAGAAGGACCTATACCGGGGATTTGTTGAAGTTCTTCAAAGGTTGCGGTATTGACATTGACCTTTCCCACAAATTCCGAGCTTTTGCCCACTGCTCTACCTTCAATTATAAGTTCTTGACCTAAATAAGGCACCACGATTTTCATACCGTCGGTTATTCTCATAGCCAAGTTTATTTGACTTGAATCCGCGTATCTGGTCATACCCTTTGCTTGCTTTATGGCATCGTCAAGTCTGGGATCATTACCTTTAATAACCTTAAGTCCCGGCTTTTTTACAGCTCCTTCAATATCTATTTTTATTACACCGGGCTCATTGGGGCTTGAATATGATACACCTGTATCTGCCAGATCTTCTTCGCTGAAATAATCCACATGGACAGTAAGCTTATAATATATAACAAATGCACATACTATTATCACAATAATAGCTATGGCACTTACGATAAATCTCTTGTTTTTAATTATCTTTATTATATCTTTCTTTTTCATATCACCACTTATATTATACCATATTTTTAAAAATCTTAAAAGTTGAAAAAAAACATAATAAATAGTATAATATAAAAATGTGTTTGAACAAAGGAATATTTATATACTATGACACATTTAGGTACTGTTTTGGGACTATTTTTAATGCTGATGATTGGCTACGGGTGTAAAAAAGTTCACCTCTTAAAAGAAGAACACTCCCAAATACTAAATAAAATTATACTTAACATAACACTCCCCTGTTTTTTGCTTGCACACTTATTGGGAAGTAAATTTACACCCAATATGTTCGTCACTCCTCTTGTATTTTATACAATCATATTTATCACATTAATAGTGTCATATTTTATATGTAAACTCTTCAAATTTAATCAAAAATTAACTTATGCCATAGTTTTAACAGCTTCCTTTGCAAACACAGGATATTTAGGCTATCCTATTGTGGAAGCTCTCTTTAAGGGCAACCCTCAAGCAATGCCAACGGCTGTTATTATTGACCTCTTAGGTTGCGGTTTACTTGTATACATTCTGCCTCCCATTTTATCCAAAATCATAATCAAAGATGAAGAGCATAAGGAATCTATCTTAAAAAACATTCTCGACGTTCTGAAAACTCCCATTATGATTGTGACAATTTTCGGATTGATATTTCACAACCTGCAACTGCCAAATTTTATTCTTGAGCCTTTAAATCGCTTTTCAGGTGCCACTGTCCCCTTAATTATGATTGCTATAGGACTAAAACTAAATCCTGTCAAAGGTTCAAAATATTTTATTCCTATTTTAATAGTGTTTATTCTAAAAATGATATTACAACCAATCCTTATGTATTATGGATTAGGTGCAATAATTCACGAAAAATATATAATTGACATAGCCACCATTCAAATAGGCCTTGCTCCGGCTATGATACTCTCAATATATACAGAAAACTATAAGGGAGACGTAGATTTTGCCTCCACCGTTATCTTTATCTGCACAATGCTTACAATCTTGACCGTTCCCCTAACTGCTATAATTTTGGGAATATAACTGTTAAAACTTGAAAAAATCTATATAAAACTGTATAATAAAATATTGGTATTTGAACAAAGGATTTATTATATATTATGGCACATGCAGGCACAGTTTTTGGACTTTTCCTTATGCTAATGGTTGGCTATGGATGTAAAAAGTTTCACCTATTAAAAGAAGAAAATTCTCAAATACTTAACAAAATAATACTAAATATAACTCTACCTTGCTTCCTACTTGCTCATCTCTTAGGCAAAGAATATGCAGCCAATATGTTTAAGACTCCCTTTGCATATTATGTAATTGCAATAATTACTATGATAATTGCATATCTCATTTGCAGAGCCTTAAAACTTTCAGAAAAATTAACTTATGCCATATTATTAACAGCGGGTTTTGCCAATACAGGATATTTAGGCTATCCTATTATAGAAGCAATCTATAAGAGTAACCCTCAAGCTTTGCCTACGGCTGTTATTGTTGACCAGTTCGGAATGTCTTTATTGTTAAATATATGCGCTCCGATTTTAGCGGTTTTTTTAATAAAAGACAAAAAACATGATAAACCCTTGTATATGGATCTTCTCAATGTATTAAGAACACCTGTTATGATTGCAACAATTTTTGGACTGGTCTTTCACGATCTGCAACTGCCAAGCTTTATTATAGAACCCTTAAATCGGTTTTCCGATTCCACTATTCCCTTGGTTATGATTGCAATAGGGTTAAAAATGAAACCGGTACAAGCACCAAAATATGTAATTCCTGTATTAATAGTTTTCATACTAAAAATGATATTACAACCAATACTTATGCATTTTGGCTTGCCCTTAATTGTTCACGAAAAGTTTATTATTGATATTGCCACAATTCAAATAGGTCTATCCCCTGCTATGGTCACCTCTATTTATATAGAAACCTATAACGGAGACGCAAACTTCTCCTCTGCGGTTATATTTGTATGCACAATGCTGACAGTTTTCACTGTTCCTCTGACTGCAATTATCTTGGGATTATAATAAAAATTAAAAAATAAGACCTCAAATTTTGAGGTCTTTTTTATTGTTTTATATTGATAAAAAAGTATCTAAATATATTTTTTTAGACAAAAATATATTATATATCCCGCTTTAACCTAAGACTTTAATACTCTATATGCTTCTTAATCGTCACTTCCCACATGTGGTAGCAGTTCTTGCACTTTCTTTGTTGATGCGAAACTGAATTAACCACAGTCACGTGACTTATCTCTCGAGTAGTCTTGATTATCTGTCCGTTAGCATCTCTTATTTTCTTTTGAACGGGCTTGGTAATCATTTGAGTATCATGAGAAATTTCTTTATCACGAACTACAATGTAATCATTTACCATTTTACAGTTGGGACAACGATTCTTGTTTAGCTTACTCTGGAGAATAAAGAATATAATCAAACCAATGGCAATGACACTGAAAACTAAGGTCATTGCTATAATTATGGTGTTTGAGTTTGATTGAGACTCTATTTGACCTGGATTTCCGGAATGCTGAGGACCGTAAAACACATTGTAATACGCCAACAGCAGAACTACAATCAACACACCAAGGATACTTAAAATAATACCCTTATTACTTTGTTTTTGTGGAGTATTAGCCATAACAACACCTCATAGGAAAAATATATATAAACTTCCTTACAATACAGAACAAAAATATTGTTATATCCAATATAATTATATCATAAATATAATTAAATATCAATAATTAAGAGATGTTTTATTAATAAAGGATTAGAATATAGCTACTTCTGTTTCCGGATCAAATGCGTGGCATTTTTCCATATCAAAAATAACTCTTAAATCTTCACCATCTTTTGCTTTTGTTTCGGAGTCAATAGTAGCAACAAAATCTTGCTTTCCTATTCTTAAGTGCATATTAATGATATTACCCATAGGTTCACTGACATCTACAAATGCTGTAGCGGAATTGGTATCCGTTGGCTTAATAAGTCCTTCAAGATTTGCATCAAAAATCTCTTCAGGTCGTGTGCCGAAGAATACTTCTTTTCCGTCGTAAGATTTGATAGCTTCGGTAAACTTATCGGGAATTAAAAGCTTAAACTCAGGTGAAACAAAATAGTATTTTCCTTCTTCACCCTTAATGGAACACTTGAGGAAGTTCATAGCCGGTGTTCCGATAAATCCTGCAACAAACATATTGGCAGGGTGGTGATAAATCTTTAAAGGAGTATCTAATTGTTGCAAAATACCATCTTTCAAAACAGCAATTCTGTCACCCATGGTTAAAGCTTCAATTTGGTCGTGAGTAACATAGATTGTGGTAATACCAAGTCTTCTGTGAAGTTTGATAAGCTCTCCTCTGGTTTGAACTCTCATCTTTGCATCAAGGTTGGATAAAGGTTCGTCCATAAGGAATACTTTTGGTTCACGAACAATAGCTCTTCCGAGAGCAACTCTTTGTCTTTGTCCACCGGAAAGTTCTTTTGGAGTTCTCTTTAAATATTCGGTTAATCCCAAAGATACAGCTGCGGCTTCAACTTTTTTCCTAATCTCAGCCTTAGGCACTTTTCGGAGTTTAAGACCAAAGGCCATGTTATCATATACAGTCATGTGAGGATATAGAGCATAGTTCTGGAACACCATAGCAATATCTCTATCCTTAGGAGAAACATCATTAACTACTTTATCGTCAATAAGAATTTTACCACTGGTAATTTCCTCAAGTCCCGCAAGCATTCTCAAACAAGTGGTTTTTCCGCAACCGGAAGGACCTACAAATACCAGAAATTCCTTGTCATTAACAACTACGTTAAAGTCTTTAATAACGTGAGTGACCGTCTTTCGGTCTTCAAAATCTTTGTAAACATGTTCAAATTTTACAACAGCCATTTTAATCCTTTATATCTGAGCACTCCCGCAATCTCGTCAGATACACTACATATTTTTTATTTAAGTATCGGGAGAATACCAATTATATTATAACACATTTAACAATTAATATCAAATATTAATAACACTTTTATTATTTTTTTCTTAAAATATTTAAAACAAGGGTAGATGCAACAATTATGAATACCCCCATGACCATATAACCAACGCTTGTTCCATAACTTTTTGCGATGGTTCCCACTGTTATCGGTGCTAAAGCGTGTCCTAATGTCTTAAAACTGTCTTGAACGCTTAAAACTCTGCCCCTGTGGTCTGCTTCCACCGCAGCAACAGTTCGAGCTGTTATATTCGTCATCATTGCTGCCATAAACAAACCAAACACAAAAAACAAGATACTAAACCAAATTATATTTGAAAAAATACCAAAGAGAAATACCACAATTCCGAGAGCTATTACTGAGAAAGTCAAAACCTTTACAAAACCCATAGCATTCCCCTTTCTTGTCCAAAACTGAGCGGAAAGAATCATTCCTATTGCCGGGAAAGCGTAAATAACACCCATAACCCAGTCGGGAACGGAAGATATATTTGACAGATGAATAACAACAAAAGGCATAACGGCTTGTTGAGTGACACCACAAATGATACACACAAATAGTAATAATTTTTGGTCTTTATATCCCACAATTTCTTTTAAATCTTGAAAGATATTAGTCTTCTTTTCATTTCTATCCGGTTTATTAATCTCTTTCACAAAAAAAAGAACCATAAGGGTTATAAATGCTACCAATCCAAAGGAAATCAAACAAGTGTTTCTAAAACCTACGGCAGAACTTAACAAACCTCCCACAGATGGTCCTATGAGCTGACCGAAAGCCATAAAGGATTGGGCTGAAGCAACATATTTTAAAACCTTATCAGGAGGAGTGTTTGTGGATATAAGTGCGATAGAAGCAGGGATAAAACCCGTAAAGAAACCGTTAATAAATCTAACTATTAATATTTGATATGGATGAGTGCAAAAATAAAGAGCAACAAACATAAGGGATATAACTGTTCCTGCTCTTAATATCATTATTTTTCTGCCGTAAGTGTCCCCTACCTTGCCCCATATAGGATTTGCTATCATGACTGCCACAGCTTGACATGAAAAAATAAGCCCTGTCCAAAAAGATACTTGTTGAGCGGTTAGGCTCATTTCTCCCAAATATCTGGGCAAAAAAGGCATTATTATTTGATAGGACATACTGGCAAAGACTATACACAATGCCAATATAAAAAAGTTTCTTTTATAATATTTTTCTATCATTAGATTAAATTAGTACATACATTTCTTTTTATTTCAATATTTAAGTTTTAAAAGAAGATTATAAATCCCTCGAAAATCTCTAATTTTTCGTTTAACGAAATATCTATTTTCGTGTTTCCTTGACATTCGTTCGTATTGAAACTAATTTTAATGGCTATTGCCTTAAAATTCGCCCTACTACTCACTCATTACAGTCAACGACTACAATACGATATTTCTTACGAAAAATTGATCTTTTTGGTCCTTTATAATCTTTTTTATAATATTTTTCTATCATATTAGTTTTCAATAGAAAAATCTTCTTCAGTTAAGTTTTCCGTTAATTTCTTTAATTCTCCTTCAGCTTTTTCCAATTCTTTTGTGCAAGAAGTTGTTAAACTCATACCTTTTTTGTATAGTTTCATAGACTCATCAAGAGTAAGCTCGGGACTTTGAAGAGCCTTTACCACTTCCTCCAACTCTTTTAACTGTTCTTCAAAAGTTTTCTTTTCTGCCATAATTATATCCTTTTCTTGTTCTATTCAACCTTACTTTTAACTTGTCCGTCTTGCAAATAGGTTATAATCTCATCTCCCTTAGTAAGATCCTTTATGCTTTGCACCACCTTCCCCTCTTTTTCCGTTAAGGAATAACCTTGAGAAAGTATTTTAAGAGGGCTTAAACTGTCAAGCTTGGTGCAAAGGGTAGAGAAAGAATGTTTCTTATCTTTCAAAAAATCAGAATAGAACATATTGATTTTATCCGTCAATTGATCTATTACCATTTCCCTATCTCTTATAATCCTTTCCTTATCTTTCAGGTAAGGGTTTTCCGACAAGGCTTTAAAATATTTTTTCTTGTTATTAAATAAATTCCATACAGAATTATAAATAAACAAATCATCTTTCTTAATCTGTGCCAAGATTTCCCCTTTATCACAAAGTGCAAACTCCATAGCCTGTGTGGGAGTGACAGCTCGCAAGTCTGAAGCAAAATCCACCAATGTGGTGTCTATTTCATGTCCCACACCGGTTATAATGGGTTTATTCATAGAAGCAACAGCTCTGACCACCTGTTCCTCGTTAAAACACCACAAATCCTCCATAGACCCACCGCCACGAGCCAAAATTACTGTGTCCACATCCGTAAGGGTGTCTGCCACTTTCAAAGCTCCCACTATTGACTTTGCGGCTGCGGCTCCCTGAACTTGAGACGGAATTACCAAAAGGTTAACGGAGGGCATTCTCTTTCTTGCCACTCTTATCATATCTTGAACTGCAGCTCCCGAAGGTCCCGTTATCATAGCTATTTTTTTTGGATATTTGGGAATAGGTATTTTTCTTTCAGGAGCAAACAATCCTTCTTCGTAAAGTTTTTTCTTTAATGCTTCAAATTTTGCTTGCAGGGCTCCCAAACCCAAAGGGTAAATCTCTTTTGCTATAAGTTGATAAGATCCCCCTTTGAGAAATACTTCCACATTTCCCCGAATAAGAACTCTGTCACCTGTGTTCAGCTTGGTTTTAAGACGCATAACATAGGATTTCCAAACATTACATCTTAATTCGGAGTCCGCATCTTTTAAGGTCAAATATAGATGACCGGAAGAGTGATAATTACAAGTTCCGATTTCCGCTTCTATGAGAATATCTTTCAGAAGAATTTCATCTTCTACTGTTTTTTTTACCCTTTGATTGACCTCTGTGACCGTCAAAGGTTTTATTGTCACGTTTTCCATACATTATTATTATACCACTTTTTGAGAGTTTTTTACAAGAATAAAAAGTTGTGAAAAAGTTAAAATTATTGCTACATTAAAAATAAATAAAAAAACCAAACCCCGAAGGGTTTGGAGCTAAACACTTTTTTATAATCTGACGTTATTTTTTTTCATATCCCAATCTCTTGGCAAGAGAATTTACTTTTTCAATAGTATTCTTTGAAATATACCTTAAGTTATTTCCTCTTAATACCGACGATACGGTAGAAACAGATACACCGGCTTTCTTTGCAATATCTTTTTGTGTTATTTTCTTTGTCATTGTTATTTTCCCGTTTGTTTAAATAAATATTATAATTCCTACTCTCCCCCTACTACGTAAGGGGGGTGATATTCTGCATTAGTAATGCATTATATATTATAAATATACCACCGACAAATTTAATATCCCGTATGGTGAACATCCAAGAGAGTGGGGAAACCTATATTACCCAAACCGTCAACTCCTCTAAGAACCAACACATCTCCAAGTTCCACACCGAACAGTCTTTGTCTAAATCGTTTTCTCAAACCCTCAATATCTGTATAATCGGTTATAACTCTATCTGTATCCGGACTTTCAAAACCTATGAGATTTACGGGCATTCTCACTTCTATAACAAAGTCTTTATTTAAATCTAAATGAGTTAAAGGCTCTATGGTTATCTTTGGAGCATCTGAGGCACTGTCTTCCCTGTCAATAGTCCAAAACTTTGGCAACATGCCCTTATGAGTATCTCCTATTCTGTCTACATAATCATCCACAATGGAGGGATAAGAAATAAGCCTTTCATCCCCTGTAGCGTTTCCGTCATATCTAAGAATTATATGAACATTTTCCTTAAACAGAGATTTGTCTATTTTAAATTTAATTGAATCCTTCTTGGGAGCTATATAATTAATTCCGTGTTTTTCAATAATATTTATGTTTTCAGGATTTATAATCTCCACGCCTTCACTCTCAAAACCGGTTTTACAAACCTTATAATAAGCTTTTCCGTTAGTTGACACCAAAAGTTTTTCCGGGAGAGATGTATTATCCTCACAATCCACAATCAAATCACCGAATCTGATTTCGCTTTTGGGAATAATGGGACCGTTTTTGTCTATACCGAAAACTTTCCACCACAAAAGAGGGTCCACTATTTCTTTATCCGGAGCAGGTGGGTCTTGCCATTTAATACCTTTCCACTGTGCAATAAGTTTTTGGTGGTAAAAAGGATCTCCGTTATAACCATCCCCGTCCCACTTAGCTTCAAGAGCTGTATTTTCACCAAAACAATTCCAACTGGTAATAATAATTCCATGGGGATTGTATTGTTTTGCCAAAAACATTAATTTTTTGAAAACATTCAGATTATCCCCATTAAAATGAGCAGTGGGAAAATATTCATAAACAGTGTGGCTCCACTGACTTCTGCTGTCAAATGAAGGAGTAATCCAAGGCCACCAATCCTTACCCGCAGCCTTTACAGACTTTGAAAAACTTTCCATACGCTCATTGATTGTTTTCCAATTATAAACCCCTAATTTATCTGTTCCCAGGGTCTTTCCGTCGGAATTGACTTCCAATAAATCATTTATATAAGGACCTTGAAAAGCACTGACTTCGGGAATACTTAGATAGGGTTCTTGGTCATAAGACTGTTGCAGAATATAATAACACTCTACCCCTGACTGTTTATTTATCTCTCTAAAGATTTCTGAAACTTCTTCCGGTGGATAACCTTCTCTAAATCTAAAAATGATTACAGGTTTTCCGTCAATTTTATAATATCCTTTTCTTGTCCCATAGGTTTTTACCATGTGAACATTTTTAGAGATAATATTATCCTTTTTATGAACTTCTTCCCCGGGTGCAAAATACATTTGGTCCGCATACATTATATGATAACCTATGGACTCTGCCGCTTCCATAAGCTTGGCAAACCCATCTTCGTTAGCAAATTCTTTTCCGGAAGCGTATATTTCGTATGGCTCAAAAACTATTGTATCCAAACCACAGTTTTTAGCTTGTCCTTGTGAAAACTTAGCAACCTTTACATTTTCTGTTGTGTAGGGACCTATGTATGGATAAGCGGCACTTCTGGTATCCCTTCTCCAATAAGAGCCTTTTTGCAACCTTTCCGGATATCCCCACCAAAAATACCAAATCTCATTTTTATCTGTTAAAGGTGAGTGTTTCCAACCGTGATATTCTTGAGCTATTAAGGGACAGTCAAAAGTCATGGAATCTAAGGCTTTTTGATCAAAGTTATAGTTGTCTGTCAAAACCATAGGGTTGGTTTTATCAAGTTTATTTGTGAGAATATCATTAAGTGTAACCATTGGATCAAAATGAATATCAGTGACATAAAATTTGCCGGCACCTTCTCCTATTATCCACAAAGAACCGTGACCTCCCCCTATGGGAGCTTCTACAATGGTATCAAACTTTTCCCAAGAGTTTTGTTTGTTTAAGCCGGTGGCTTGAAGCATACCGTAGGTGTTGTCACCATGCTTGGCCAATACAGATATGGAACCGCTTTCAATAAAATATTTAAAACTTATGTGATATTTATACCCCTTATCAATGGGGATTTCTGCTTGAAATATCCCGTCACCGTGTTTTAAAGGTTCTATCGCAATAACATTTTTATTGTCAAAGACAGAGTTTGTGGCAGAACCTATGGTTTGCCAATTACCTGTAATCAAATTTTGAGAAAACAAAACACTTGATATAATAATTATTATGACAAACAAAAATATCTTTTTCATAAAAGCTCCTAAAAAAAAGAGAGCCGAAGCTCTCTTTGTCTATTTTGTTTTATCCCACAAATCAGCGTGAGCATCACCTTTAATATCTTCTGCTTTCATAGCTTTGGCATGTCCGTCACACCAAGCGATATTTGTATTTTTGTTATGGTTATTTCTGATGTGGTTTTCAAAATAAGCTGCTTGGAAGTTGTCAGCGTCAACAAACAAAATAGTGTTTGCCGGATTAAGAACTTCAGGTAAAGTTGTTTGAATTACACTTCCCCATGCTGTTCCGGAAATATTAACAAAGTTCCATCCGTAAGAGAAACTGTTTAAGGGATCTGCTTTGTTAAACTTACCGTTTGTTGGACACCAGAAAAGTTTAGCGTTAGGATTTCCGTTAGGAACGGTGTAAGGCAAAACTTGACCTACCCAAAACCAACCGTTTGAAGAATCAGCTCTCCATTGGTTGTCGGGGAATGTTTCATCGTAATCATCTACATAGAGCATAACCCCTGTGCAGATTTGTTTACAGTTGGACAGACATGTGGTTTGTCTGGCTTTTTCTCTTGCTTGAGCGAAAACGGGGAATAGAATTGCAGCAAGAATGGCAATAATGGCAATTACTACCAACAATTCTATAAGGGTAAAACCTTTTTTGAACATTTTGTTCACCTCTTTGATATAAATTTAACATTACAAACAATTACTTTATCAATTTAAATATTTATTTGATAAAGGATTTATTTAAATTACTGCAATTGCTTGCAATATCAATTATATTATACCAGAGAAAAAAAAAAAAAAAAAAACTTTTAAAGCCCGAAAATGGCCCAAAAATCGCAAAAAAACATATTTTTTTTAAAATATTAAAAAAAGCAAAAAAAAAGGTGCTAAGCACCACTTTAAAAATCAAATATCAATAACCAAAAACAAGAGTATCAAACTACCTTCGACTAAGGTTGCCGGGCTCTAAATTTAGTAGAGGCTCTATGTAATTGAGACGCCACCATCTCCCCCCTACTACGTAAGAAGGGGTGACATTATTCATTTTTCATTTAATTTTACATTTATCATTATGCATTGTGCATTATTTTACGCTTTCTTAATTAATGTATTCTTGCAGTGCCGTATTTTTTTGCACCTAAAACTGTTTGATACAAAAGCATTGTAATTGTCATGGGACCTACACCGCCGGGAACGGGGGTTATCCAGCTTGCTACTTTTTCCGCTTCTTCAAACTCCACATCTCCCACATCTTTATCGCGTCCCGGAACTTTGTTATAGCCTGCATCCACCACAACAGCACCTTTCTTTATCCATTCACCTTTAATAAACTCAGGCTTTCCTATAGCTGCTACCACAATATCAGCCTCTTTTACTATACTAGGCAAGTCCTTAGTCTTTGAGTGACAAATAGTGACGGTAGCATTCTTTTGAAGCAAATATAGAGCTACAGGCTTTCCCAAAATAATGCTTCTACCCACAACCACAGCTCTCTTGCCCTGTATTTCTATACCATACTTTTCAAGCATTGTAATTATACCGAAAGGAGTGCAAGAAACATAATCCTGAGTATCCAAGCACAGATTACCTAATGAGTGGGAGCTGATACCATCCACGTCCTTTTTTATATCCACTTTTGAGAGAATTGATAACTCGTCCAAATGCTTTGGCACGGGATGCTGAACCATTATTCCGTGAACACTTATATCTTTATTCAACTCCTCTATCTTATTTTCCACTTCTTCCTGTGTGGCATTCTCAGGGAAAACTATCAAATCGCTTATCATACCGATTCTCTCGCAAGCTTTTTTCTTCATATTTGTATATGTGACGCTGGCGGGATCGTTACCTATTAAAATAACGGATAATCTTGGGGTTATTCCCTTTGAAATAAGGATTTCCACGTCTTTTTGTATCTCAGCTCTTATCTGTTTGGAAAGAGCCTTACCGTCTAAAATTTGTGCCATTGTATGTCCTTTATTTTTCTAAATAAGATTGAAGGAGTGCATTTATATATTTGGGGCTTTTTTTGTCAGAGTAGATCTTGGCTATCTCTATGGCTTCGTTCATAGACACTTGATAGTCCAAATCCATAACGAACTTTATCTCAAACATTGCCACCAACATTATGGCCAAAACAGAATAATCTATTCGCTCCACATTTCTGTTTTTATCGCATTTATCAAGAAATTCCAAAAGGAAGCTCTTGTTATTCTCAATTCCTTCCGTCAACTCTTCCGCATAGGCTTGAATTTCTACCATATAATCCGGGTGCTTAAACAACAGTTCTGTCAGTTTGGGAAATCTTATATCTTTGGGACTTCGCTCTTCTTCATAAATTTCCAAATCCTCAAAAATTATATCAAAAACATTTTCAAGTCCCCGATTAAAAGAAACATCCTTTATAAGAGATTGATATATCCCTTGAATTGCCAGTATACGGGAGTAATGCTTTAACTTAATCATTATTCATTTTATCCAAAATAAAACTTGTTGTTATATCACCTTTTTCAAAATATGGGTTTTCAAGTATCTTATACTGGTATTTGATATTAGTCTTAATTCCATCAATATTGGTTTCTGATAGGGCTCTCTTCATACGAATAATAGCCTCTTCCCTATCCTTTCCGTAAACGATTATCTTACAAATCATGGCATCATAATAGGGAGGCACTTCATAACCATCATAAATATGAGTATCCACTCTCACACCGGGCCCCCCGGGAAGAACCAAATTCTTAATAACTCCGGCACTGGGAGCAAAATTATTAGAAGGATCCTCTGCCAAAATTCTGCACTCTATGGCATGTCCCCTAATATTTATATCATCTTGGGTTACAGAGAGCTTTTCACCGCAAGCCACTCTTAACTGTTCCTTGACTATATCCACACCGGATACATATTCGCTGACAGGGTGTTCCACCTGGATTCTTGTATTCATTTCCATAAAATAGAAATTGTTATCACTATCAAGCAAATATTCAATAGTGCCCGCAGAATAATAGCCAACTTCCTTAGCCAAAGCAATAGCAGCCTTTCCCATACTCTCACGGGTGGTCTCATCTATGGCACAAGAAGGAGCCTCTTCTATGAGCTTTTGGTTTCTTCTTTGAATAGAACATTCTCGCTCTCCGAGATGAACATAATTACCATGCATATCACCTAAGATTTGCACTTCAATATGTCTGGGATTTTGAATATCCTTTTCTATATATAAAGCACCGTTGCCAAAGGCTGCCTCAGCCTCAGCACTTGCCACTCTGTAAGCATTTTGCACCTCGGAGGAGTTGCTAACTACTCTTATTCCTCGTCCGCCACCACCGGCAGTTGCCTTAAATCTTACGGGGTAGCCCATTTCATTAGCCAAACGCAAGGCTTCTTCTTCATTTTCAAGCAAACCGTCGCCACCGGGAATTACGGGACAACCTGCCTTTATGGCAGTTCTTTTGGCCTCTGCCTTGTCACCCATAAGCTCCATAACCGTGGATTTTGGTCCTATAAACACAAGGCCGCAAGCCTCACAAGCCTCAGCAAAAAGTGGGTTTTCGGAAAAATAACCAAAACCCGGGTGAACCGCTTCGGCACCTGAAATCAAAGCCGCATTAAGAATATTGGGAGTATTCAAATATGAAAACTGACTCTTTGCAGCTCCCACACAAATAGCTTCATCCGCATAAGCCACATGAAGACTATCCGTGTCAGCCTCAGAATAAATAGCAACAGTCTTTATACCCAACTCTTTGCAAGCACGGATAATCCTGACAGCTATCTCTCCTCTGTTGGCTATTAATATCTTATTAAACAAAATACACCTCTAAATTAACAAATCACAAATTACTGCTTTATGATTCTAAAACTGGGGATGGGAGGGGCATCTGACTTGGCCCGTATTGGGATCGTAGGTATAAGCCTCTTTGGTCATAGGGCATTTTTGCATATCACTTGGATAACGAAGCTCTTCCAAGCTTGAGGGTGCTCTCTCTTCGCTTTGGATAATCATTCCTATTCCGGAACGAAGTTGACCTAAATTACTCTGGCACTGAACAGCCTTAGCTGCATCCATAGACTGACCGTAAACAGTGTTCTTTTGACTGTTGGAATAGTCAGTCATGGTCTCAGGCTTTTTCTGTCCGTTAAAAAGATTATATCCAAAGAACAAGCAACCGCCTATAACAATAACAGCCAAAATTAATATGCCTATAAGAGAGAAGCCTTTGTTATTGAAGGAAAATTTCATAATGTCCTCCTATTTTACAACCATTAAAACCTGGCCATATTCCACAGTTTCTCCCTCTTTTGCGGGGATTTCGCAAACATCACCGGAGAAATCGCTTATAACATCATTTCTGATTTTTAGAGATTCAACATAACCGATTCTCTCCCCTACCATTATCTTATCACCTATAGCATACACTTTGTTGAAGTGAAAAACACCCACCAAAGAAGATTTGATTTCGTTGGTAGTAAGGACCGGTTCCTTAATAGCTTCATCTATTATCTTTACCATAGAAACGGGTTTGGGCTTTGAAGGCTTTGAGGGCTCGTTGTAAGAACGAATAATTCGAATCTTCTCAAACTCAGATTCTATATAAAGTTCTTTACTGTCGCTATTAAGTAAAATGTCAACAAGTGTCTGAAGCTTAGTTTGTTCCATAAAAACACCTTTATAATTTTAGTTTAAAAATACTATAATGCAAAATTTGAACCATTAAAGTTATGGCAAGAAGTATTGAAACCGCTACCATAAAACCTACCATTATGGCAAAAGGTAGGTGAGTATCCGTTATAGAACCGGAATTAGGCATCAAAAATCTTGCAAATTTATCTAATTGAGTTATGGCATTTTCAAAGAAATACCACAACTGTTCATAAACCAAATAACCGATACCGGCAGAAACTAAGAGTATCACAGGAAGGAGCTGTTTATACTTTCTTCTCTGATGAACCAAAAATATATGACACTTTCTGCAACTCTCCAATTTCTCGCTTTTAGATTGGACATCAAGCTGAACATCTTGAAGAAGATGTTTAGCATAGTCTGTCTTTGCGGACATAAGGAAAATGGTGGCATCACAACAACCTATTCCCAGCTTCCAACAGGGCTTTTTTAACAAAAAGGCAGGGCATAAATCCCTAAGCTCAGGAGTGCAATAACCGGAATCCCAACAACTGTTGCCGATCTTGTAAGCCTTTCTCTTAATGGGCTTGCTCTTGGATTTCGGAGCGGCTCTCAACTTGGCATAAGCGTTTGCTATGGTGAGATACAAGTCCTTGGCGTAGAGAATGATTGCAAGGAAGAGAGCTATCTTTCCCATGTCCGAATAGGCTTGGACTATGTTACTCAAAAAATTCACATTTTGGAAATCACTTATGGGAGTATATTTTACAAAGATGTAGGGAAGCCCATAGGCAAACAAGAGACTCACCAAAAGTAAAATCTTTGAATAAAAATCATAAGTAAAATTACAAATTGTGGTAAATATCAAAATGCCTATTACAGAAATATCAAATACCAAAATAGTATTTCGAAGTGCCACAAAATAATATTTCTGGTCTGCCATAGAGAGAGAGGAAAAATTCCTAATGCTGTCTCCCCAGAAAACCAGTGTTAAATAAAGAAATGTCAAAGCAAAAGATATAAGAGATATCTTACTAATAATTCCCGAGATATGTAATAAGCCCAAAACGAAGGGGTTTGTGCTTAAACTATTCTTTTTTCTACCTTTCTTTGACATTTTGATAATTCATTATTCCTTTGCCCTTTCCATATATTCGTTAGTTCTGGTATCAACTCTGATTTTGTCACCAACGTTTATAAAGAAAGGAACTTGAACCACAGCACCTGTGTCTATGGTAGCGGGTTTGGTTCCGCCGGAGGCAGTGTTACCTTTTTCATTAGGCTCTGTTTCCACAACTTCCCCTACTATTGCGTTGGGAAGTTCTACATTTAACATTTCACCGTTGTGCATAAGAGCCATAACTTCTATACCTTCTTTAAGGTATTTTACACCATCACCTAAGGCTTCTGCGGAAACAGGCATCATTTCATAATCTTCATTCATGAAGAAATATTCCCCTGCCTGTTCGTAGGAGTAGGTTAAAGGAGTTCTTTCGATGAAAGCTTGATCCATTCTTTCACCGGCTCTCCAGGTCTTTTCAACAACCTTTCCGTTTCTTATGCTTTTAAGCTTACTTCTGACAAAAGCGGGGCCTTTACCGGGCTTTACATGCTGAAACTCCACAATGGTCCAAATATCGTTATCGGTAATAATAGCAATACCGTTCTTAAAATCACTTGTATCCAAAATTTATCTCCAAAAATATTGAAATTTTACCAATATATTATACACTTTTTTATGTTTATTTGTCAATTTTTAGATTAATTCTTTTACTTTTTCGGCGATTATTTTAGCTTGGAGCTCTTTGCCCTTGTCGTTAAAATGATAAGGATCCCCTAATCTTATATCATCTTTACCAAGCATTGATGTATACATATCCAAGATAGGCACACCATTACCTGCCATAACTTTTTCTGCGACTTCGTTCCTGTCTATAACAAGCTGTATCTGTTTTACATTCCAATCTTCGCCGGTTGTGTCTACCATGGGGGTTAGGTTTCTGTATAAAAGGTTGGAACATTCCCTTTTCAGCCTCTTGGTCAGTTTGTCAAGACCAATACCATAATCATAAGTAGGAATATGGAAACCATGAAGTCCAAAGTTAAAAATAATCAGATTATACTTTATCTTGGTATCGCTGAAAAAGAAATCCAACAGGTTCCAATAATAATTTTGATCAAAGGAACGACTGGTGGCTATTCTGTCAACATAGTATTTATCTCTTAACTCTTCCTGAACTGCGGGACCGTGAGCGTCCACAATAGAGTCACCTATGAGCAAAACTCTTGGCAGGTCACATTTATCCGCCCCTTCACGCCATATTCTTGTCCACTCAATATACTCTCTCGGTGTGTTATCCTCTTTTAAATTCATTTTTACCTCCAAAATTATTTTTCATAAACTTCCAAAATGGTTTTGGATATAATCTCACTTAGCAGTTTTTTTCCTTTTTCTGAAAAATGAATGGTATCGTTTTCGTTATGCATTCCTTCTGCTTCTATAGCCGGATTGTAAATATCACAATATGTAAATTTGTAATCTTTGGCAATCTGCTGACATATTTTATTCTTTTCTTGGGTTAATTTGTTAATATTATTATTTTCTTCTGAATTCGGTTCTACGGGAGAAGTGGAAACATATATAATCTTAGCCTTGGTTTTCTTCATTATATCTGCCATTTTTTTCATTCCCTTCTCATAATCGGCAAGAGAAATATGACCACCATGCAAACCAAAATTGTAACATATTATTTCATAATCCTCGTCTGATAAAACCATATCAAGTTGTTTCCAAAAATAATCTTGATCAATAGCTCTGCTTGTAGTTATTCTGTCTACATAAAATTTATCCCCTACTTTCTCTCTTATATAACCATAATTTTGGTCGCAAATAGAATCACCAATTAATAAAATATGAGGCTTATCGGTTTTATCGCTACCTTCTCTCCAAATGTTTGTCCATTCATAAAATTCCTTTGGAACATCTTGTTTTGCCATAACAGTAATTGATAATGCCATAAACAAAAAAATTATCAAAACAATTTTCATAACTTTCTCCTTAATTAAACTTTATTACTAAGTATATTATAAAGGATTTTTAAAAAAATTTCAAAATATAGTAATTTGTGTTATAATATAAATAGAAAAAAAAGGAAACTAAAAAAATGACCGGACTTGAAAGAACTATTGATTACATTGAACATAAACAAACTGATAGGCCACCCTTACACCCTATTTTAATGCTTTGGGCAGCAAAGTATTCACATATCCCCTACTCCGAATTTGTCCTTAAAGCACCAAAAAAGGCGGAAGGAATGATTAAGTGTGCCCTTGATTTTGACTTGGATTGGTGCACCGTTATGAGTGACCCATATTGCGAGGCTGAAGGTTTTGGCTTACCTGTTCTTTACCCCTATGACGACTTGCCAAAGCATACTGATTACCTAATAAAAAAAATAAAAGATATTGATAATCTCAAACCTCTAAAACCTTATGAACACAGGAGAATTGTCAACAGAATCAATGAAATAAAAGAATTATCCAAAGCTGCTAAAGATAAATATTTTATTGTGGGATGGGTTGAAGGTTCTCTTGCAGAATACGCGGACTTGAGGGGCTTAGCCGAAATGTGTATTGATTTCTATGATTATGAAGATGAAATGAATAAAGCACTTGATATTATACTTGAAACTTCAATTAAAGAGGCAGAAGCAGAAATTGAAGCCGGTGCCCATTGTATAGGTATCGGAGACGCTGTCTGTTCCCAAATAGGACCAAAATTTTATAGGCAATTTGGCTTTGAGAGAGAAAAAGCTTTGGTTGAAGCTATACACACTAAAGGGGCTTTTGCCAAACTTCATATTTGCGGAGATACAACTAAAATCTTGCCGGATATGATTAAAACTGGAGCTAATATAATAGATGTTGACCATCTTGTAAAGGATATGACGCCTTTCGTTCATCTTTTAGGAGAAAAACAAGTCCTCTGCGGAAACAGTGACCCAGTAGAAGTTGTATATAGAGGAAATAAAGAAATTATGAAAAAAAGTATCCTGTCTTGCCAAAAACAATTTGGAAAATTAGGCATAACCAGTGCCGGCTGTGAAATACCACCTAACACATCTATAGAAAACTTTAAGACATATTGCGAACTTGCACATGAAATATAGAGGAAAGAAGATTTTAAATTACAAAATCACAAATTTAATGCACAATGCATAATGATAAATGCAAAATTAAATGAAAAATGAAAAATATCACCCCCTCCTGCCCTCCGCTCACGTAGTAGGTGGGGGATAGGTCGGGAACCCTTACGTAGTAGGGGGGGAGGCTCTTATACTTGGGTTGTTGGCTTAGATTGTTAGGCTTCTATCGTATAATTCGCAGTTTTGCAAATTTTACTCCTGACCACCCACCACAATCCAAATCCCTAAAAGTTTCGCAAGTTCAACTTTTTGGGGTCTAGTCAAAAATCTTTAATGGTAAAGATTTTTGCCGTCGGTCACCAAAAAATCATAGATTTTCCGGCTCTTGCTAAAAACGACCCAAGGGTTCCCGAAAAGTCGTTAAGACTTTTTGGGATTTGGGTAAGCAGTTGTCGTTTTTACAAAAAAGCGATGCTTATTTCTCACCCCTAAAAGTTTTCGCTATTCGCTCAACTTTTTGGGGACCCCGAGATTGCCGCAATTCAACCTTGTATGAAAGGAATTTGCGAAGGCAAATTCAGTTTAATTCTCAGGGTTCCCGAAAAGTGGAGTTTACGACACTTTTTGGGATGAGAAAGAGGGTGAATCTAACGACTGAGGCTTTTTTTCCGCAACAGAGCTATTATAAAAGAGGGAAGACGCCCCCCCCACGGTCGCATCTTCCCTCATAACAAAAAACTTAAAGGAACAGAGTTTGTTATTCTTCCATACTTATTACATATACTTTATTATTATCCGTGACTAAAGCTATATTCTTTCCGAATTGACAACCGGTCAGAATATTTCCATCCGTTTCATAGGTCTTTTCAGGATATAGGTCACTGTTATATTTTACCAGCTTATTATCCTCAATTATAAAGCAATCCCCATAATTGTTCACTGCCAAAGTAATTGTAGATTTAAAAAGGGAGCCTGTGGTCCACATTTCGGAATTATCTTTTGTATTATACATTGTCAATACATTTTCTTTCAACTTCTTATTCTTCTTTTCAAAAACCGTTTCTCTGTCAATTATAACATATTTTCCCTTTTCTGAAACATAAAATCGGGCCTTGTCAAACCTTTCTCTCTCGTCAAGAGTAACATTAAAATTGGAACCTTGATGGCTTATAGCTTTATACTCTCCGTTATGATAAAGCAAAAAACCCACTTTTCCTAAGGAAGAGATTTGGTCGGTAGCATCAATTTTCTCTTTACTGTCAAAAATCAATTTTGGCTGTGACCTCTTAATCAAAGAACCTTTATATATTTTCCCGTTTTTGGTTATAAAATAAAAATCAGGTGCTTGATAGGCGTTAACACATACCACATCTTCCGCTCCGTTTCTGTTTTTAAAAGTGAAATGTCTCCCCTTTGTAATGGTATAAATATGACACTTCTTATTTCGAGTAAAAACTATATAATATGCTTTTGTGTCATAGGTCACATACTTTACATAATCAATAACAGAGGAAAAAGTTATAACATTGTCCAGTTTTCCCTTTAAATCATAAACAAACAAATGATAATCATCATTATTCCATGACACTGCCAACTCTTCCATATCATCGATTATAACATTGTTCTTAGAGATTGGCTTATCAAAAAGCAATTCCCCCATAGAATTATAATAATAAGGATTTAAGTCTTCATCGTAGATTTCTAAAATATTCTCGTTAAGATTGGCCTTACACTGAGAAATAGGTGCAAGAGATGTAAAGAAATCTTTCTTATGAACACTTATTCTATCACAACCTATATAAAAAAGAGACAATAATATTACAATAACGAAGAAGTATTTTCTCATAATTTACTCCCAAGTATATAATTCCAATATAGTTGAATTGAGAACATCCATTCCCCTTTGGGTGGCTCGTAAAATGCCATTTTCCAAAATAACATAATCTTTCAAGGAATTAACCTTTTCCAAAAAAATTTCCCCTTCAATAGGATTAAGATAATTTGTCACCTTTCCTACAGGAAAGCCTTCTGTCATCCTTAAGCCCAGCATAAGATTTTCAAAGGCTATACCCTTAGGCCCCAGGCTCTCGATATATTCCAATTCATTATTATCACAATATTTTTCCAAATCACAAATATACTTATATCGAACACAATCTATATAGCCCACAGCTCCCGCACCAAAACCGAAATACTCTCCGTTATGCCAATAATTGAGGTTGTGCTTTGATTCATATCCGTCTTTTGCATAGTTGGACACTTCATATCGCTTAAAAAAAGTTAAATCCCCAAGGCACTTGTCAAAATCCGACTCGGAATTGATTTGTTCTTTTAGCAAAGTCATATTTTCCCAAAAAGGAGTGTTTTCCTCAAAGGTCAGTTCATAAGCAGAGATATGATTGACAGGCAGGTCTTGGGTGATTTTAAGAGTGTTTTTAAAAGTATCCAAAGTCTGAAAAGGGATTTTAAACATTAAATCAATACTGATATTCTCAAAGCCTACCTTGTGAGCAGTTTCCACTGTTTCTATAGCTTCCTCGCTTGTATGAAGCCTACCGAGAGAGGATAGTTCTATGTCCCTAAAAGATTGGCAACCTACGGAGAGTCTGTTGAAATATCCTCTCAAAAACAAAAGTTTTTCCTTATCCACTGTGGCAGGATTGACTTCCAGGGTGCTTTCTATATTACTGTCAAAGGAAAAGTTTTCATAAAGAACTTGAAAAATCCTATCAAAAGACTTTTCAGAAAGAAGGGAGGGAGTTCCTCCACCAACATATATTGTATCTATTATAGGTTTTCCGTCAAGCTTGTAAATAGGTTCTTTGTTTTGATCAAAGAGCTCTTTGTTTGATATGGACTTACACAAAGAATCTACGTATCTTTCTTCCCAATCATTCAAAGTGGTGACAGAAAAAAAATCACAATAATTACATTTTCTTAAACAAAAAGGTATATGTATATATAATGCTAACATGGGCATATGTTTTTCAAATCACAAATTAATAGCTCTGTCTAATATTCCGCTAAGTTTGGCCAGTAAAACACCATAGTTGGTCATAGGCACCTTCGCCTCACCGGCAAGGTTTTGTCTGTAAATCATCATGGTTCTTGAAATCATACATCCCCCACAGTGGATAATGAGTTTATAATCAGAGAGATTCTCAGGGAAAGAGATACCTGCCACATATTCAAATACAAGGTTCTTACCTGTCTTTTCTGACAGCTTTTTAGGGATTTGGACCTTTCCTATATCATTCTTTTGGGCATGGTGAGTGCAAGCCTCAGCTATAAGGATTTTGTCTCCATCTTCAAGATTATCAATAACATTTGCACCCTCTACAAGTGGGGCAAGATCCCCCTTATGTCTTGCCATTAATATGGAAAAGCTTGTAAGCTTTATCTCATTAGGAACTGTTTGAGCTACTTCTCTAAAAGCTTGAGAATCGGTTATAACAATATAGGGAGTAATCTTTTCTAAGGTTTTCTTAAGTTCTCCCGGCTGAACCACCAAACATATACCATTATTATCCAAAATATCTCTAACAGCCATGACCTGAGGCAATATCAATCTGCCCTTTGGAGCACTGTCATCTATAGGACAAACCAAAACTATTACCTTTCCCTTTTCCGCTATACCGGAAAGCAAAGAAGGATTGTCATCGGTTATCTTTATCTTACCTATGGCTTCTTTTAATTCTTCGATACCTTTTTTTTGGGAAGCACTGACAAAATATACTTTTTCCTTATGACTAAAGTTCTCGGAAATGCTTCCCAAATCTTGTTTGTTTCCCACCAAAATGTATGGTTTTCCGGCTGCTTTAAATTTATCTATAAGTTGTTCTTCTAAGGATAAATCTTTTTGGCTCAGATCAAAAACTATAATACCTATGTCGGTTTTGTTAAATACCTCATTGGTTTTGAGAACACGAATTTGACCTAACTCACCTTCGTCATCAAGGCCGGCTGTATCCGTTAACACAACGGGACCTAAAGGCAAAAGCTCCATTGTCTTGTTCACAGGGTCAGTAGTGGTCCCCGGCACAGGTGAAACTATAGACAGATTTTGATTGGCAATTGCGTTTATAAGAGAGGATTTCCCAACGTTCCTTCGTCCGAAAAAAGAAATTCTCACCCTCTCTGCAATAGCTGTCTCATTCATTACAGTTCTCCAAAAAATATATTCATCCACTATTATTATAATACTTAATAATGGTTTTTTACAAATTAATATTAAAAAAAGTTATTTTTCTGTTTTTTTGGCTTTAGACCTTGACAAAAGTATATGATTTGTGGTATAATATATATCGGTATTATACTATTCTTGTATAAAAC
>JAFSVJ010000012.1 GCA_017445025.1 Abditibacteriota bacterium
CTTTTGGGTGATTTGTGATTTTAATAAAACCCGGGGCGCCAATCGGTTCAAGTCCGACTCCCGCTACCATGAAATTGTATAGACACTCTTATGGGTGTCTTTTTTTTATGTTGTGTGTATTATTTGCATTCCAGTTTGCCCTCTATTTTTCAAAAAGTTATACTTATTTTTCGGAGACTAAAAGTATTTACTTACTTAGTATCATTTTTTTAATAATAAATGGTATAATGATATATAGAAATTTTATTATTTTGCTTCGCAAAATTAATGTCGATTTAGCTACGCAAAAATAGTATTTTTGCTTCGCTAAATATTGGTTTACCATTTTTATATAGATTTTGCGTCGCAAAATCATTTTTCTTATAGTCGCAAAACTATGGTTTTGCGAAGGCCCCGCACCCCCGCCATTTTTGACAGTTTTGCAAAGCAAAACACCAAAAATGACGTCCCCCATACCCTAAGGGATGGGGGGCCCGACCATGATCCCACCCCCCCAGGCCCCCCTCCCTTGTTTTTTTTTTGTTCGCTACGCTCACAAAAAACCAAGGCGAGGGGGGTCCGGTGCGTCTACACACCCGTTTCCCGTGGTTGAGTAATTAATAAATTAAAGATATTTAAAACTTACGGTTTGCCAACATAGGTGTTTTTAATAATTTTCGGTTTCCGTTTAGGTCTGTTTTTTTTATTCCGGTTTTTTGTTTAATTAGGGAACAAATTCCTAAAAAATATCGTAAATAAAAGTATGAGACAGTGTAAAATTAAAATAGGATATGTTTTATTGCTTATTGCATACATGTATATATTTATATGTATGCCTTCTTTGCACTGTCACTTTCAGTATATAGATAATTCTCCTCACTGTCATAACTGTCATGGTCATATTACTGTCCCTGTCCAAACAGATGATCAAGAGTGTTATTTCTGCCCCATAATTAATTTTTACACCATATCCTTACCTACAATTATATTAGTAGGTTTATTCTTAGGATTATTATATTTCAGAAAAAAACAAAATGATTTTTTCATAAAGAATGGATTTCTTCAATATTTTTCATCTCGTGCCCCTCCATATATATTTTAAAAATCAAACAAAAAATTTTTAAAATATATGGAGAATAATAATGAAAATTTATAAAGGGTTCACTCTTATTGAACTTTTGGTTGTCATTGCCATTATAGCAATTTTGGCAGCCATACTCTTCCCTGTCTTTGCTCAAGCACGTGAAAAAGCAAGACAAACATCTTGTCTGTCAAATATGAAGCAAATAGGCACAGCCTTAACTTTATATGCTGACGACTATGATGAAACCACCATTACAGCTGATGAAGTTGACAACCCGGCACAGGGTTATGCCCAGTGTGCTTGGTATGAAAAACTTTATCCATACGTAAAAAATCAAGGATGTTTTATCTGTCCAAGCATGAGAAAAGATAACACATATATCAAAACCGGATATTTGTTAAACGGTTTGTTCGCCCATGGCTTTTCATTAAGCACCTATACTCTTCCGTCACAACAAATAGCCCTTGCGGAAAGACAAAAAGATTATGCCGATGAAGATTATCACTGTTTGGATGCCGATTGGTTAGCCGAAAATCCGGAACTATGTATAGCTTACGAAAGACACAACGGCGGTGCCAATTATACTTTTGCTGACGGTCATGCCAAGTATTTAAAATGGCAGACGACATTGGAAAAAGTTAACGGTGATAACACAAATATGCATAATACTTTAGGACTTTATGAAGAAGAACATCATCATTAAAGACTAAAAAGAACCGAGCCCCTGTCAACTTATAGATGGCAGGGGTTTAAAAAATTGACATTATTTTTATAATGTGATATAATTAAATTATCAAAGTATAAAAATTTTGGAACAATTTCAAAGTTTTTTAGGTCTTTAAAAATAATAATACAGACGAGGTAAAAATTATGATCAAGAAAGGTTTTACATTAATTGAGCTTTTGGTTGTAATTGCTATTATAGCAATTTTAGCGGGAATTTTGTTCCCTGTATTTGCTCAAGCAAGAGAAAAAGCAAGACAAACATCCTGTTTGTCCAACTTAAAACAATTGTCCACTGCCATTGTTATGTATGTGGACGACAACCACGAAACATATCCTTTCTGTCGAAAGACCAATGTTGGGATTTGGCAAACATCACTTTATTCTTACGTTAAAAATGTAGATATTTATTTCTGTCCTTCTTCTTGGACCAACCCGGACAAGAGCCAGTCAGATTTCAATATACTTTATAACTATGCCGCAGGTTCTAACTATGGTGCCAACGCAGGTTTGTTTGGTGACTGTGATGATTTGGCCGGCTACCCTATAAAGAAGGCTGCAAGAGTAAAGTCTCCTTCTAACGTTATGGCTGTTATGGATGCCGGTTGGTATTGTGTATTTCCACAGGCATGGCTCTTAACCGGATACAACCCAACATATGTTCCCGGTATGGGTTTGGCAGGGTTCACCGGTCCCGAGAGTTTAAGTGCCGAAGCCAAAGTTGATTACAACAACGGCAGACACAACGAAGGAATTAACGTTGCTTATGCTGACGGTCACGCATCATTTATGAAATCTACTGAATTTGTAAGCCAAGTATTCAATGATGATAAGTCTGATATAAGAACCTCAAAGAACCCCATGGTTCCTGCTTCTTGGTAATATGTAATATAAAAATATCCCCCTTTCCTTTTGGAATGGGGGATTTTTTTATAAATGTCGTATCTATACCTCTCCTTGAAAAAAAAAGGACAATTAATTTTGCTTTGCAAAATGTGATGATTTTTCAAATCATCACTCACCCCCCCTATCCCCCCTTACGTAGTAGGGGAGAGTTGTAGGTCGGGAACCCTTGGTGAGGGGGGAGGCTTAAATAGTTTTTACTTTAATCTTATTCTTGTTGGGTAGTCTGTGTGGACTTCTACTTCTTTGGTAAACTTGCCTATCTTAACAGTCACCTTTCTTGAAGGTTTGTTTTTGGCATTGGGTTGATTGTCTAATATCCATTGGAAAGCCGGTCGCGGGGATCTGTCTTGCTTTATGATACTGAAACCGTAGTTTTGCATATTGTCACCATCTTTAAAGGTTACTCTTTCGCTTATTTCATTTACATAGGCTTCAGGATCGCCAATATATTGATAAATGAAAGCTTTATTGTATAGGCCCAATATATTGTTTATATTTACACATTCTGCAATTTCATCTCTTTGCATTCTGTCAAAATATGCCAAGGGGTCAACGTCGGGGACTTTACCGTAAGTGGCATAATATTTGCCTGCTTCCGTTCCGAACTCTGTGTTCCACAAAGGCTTATTGGCGTCGCCGAATTTGTTCATATAAAATCTTGCCATAAGTCCTTTTCTCACAAATTCCCATTTGGTGGGGGTAGAGTAGGAGTGCATGGAAGCTATGTCAAAATAATTCTTTCCTCCTGCCTTATATACAGCTTGGATAAATTCCGGGAAAATGGGAGGGCCTAAAACTACTATGGCATCCGGGTTGGCTTTCTTAATTTTTGGATAGGCTATCTTTAACATTTCCACATAATTCTTTCCTATCTCGTCTATTGAAACCTTTTTTGCACCGAAAATGTCTGTAAAGAGATAGTCCATTTCGTTCCACAGTTGCCAATATCTTATCTCTTTAAACTCACCCGCAGCCCAAGCCATATAGTCCCCAAAGGCTTTATATGCTTCTTTGCGGTTGTCAAAGTTGAATTTTAATGGTGCTCCGTGAACTACTGCCACAGGAACCAAATTGTAATCTCTGCATAATTTTTCGTGCCAATGCCATTCCGCAGTGTAGGCTCCTTTGTTGTCTTCCATCATAGACCAATACATGGTCTTTCGGATGAATTTGATGCCTGCTTGGTTCATCTGGTTTGCACCAATCTCGTCCATACCGTGCATACCTATAGCCAATTCCGGCTGGCTGTCGTAGATGAAATAGGTTCCGTCAGGGTTTTTGGAATAGTAATACTCCGGAGTGGGATACCTTTGGGCAACTTTTAAACAGTTTTCTCTGTATGTTGCTTCTTTATCTTGAATTTCTTGGTCTGTAATAGCAAATAAATTACAGGAAAAAACTAAAAGGAACAAGATAAACAGTGTCTTTTTCATTATAAATCTCCTTTATTATTATTTTACTCTTGTAGGGTAGTCAGTGAATAATGTGACTTCTTTATTTATTTTTCCTATTTTAACTTTAACTTTTCTGGAAGGTTTATTCTTTTTATTTGGTTGATTGTCTATAATCCACACTAAGGAAGGTCTTGGAGATCTGTCTTCTCGGACAACACTAAAACCGTAATTTTGTATACTGTCTCCTTCCGCAAATGTGACTCTTTCGCTTATTTCTTTCTTACGGGCTTCCGGTTCACCTATATATGCATAAATAAAAATTTTATTATATAAACCTAAAATACTGTTTATACTTACGCATTCACCTATTTGATCTCTTTGTGCTCGGTCAAAAAATCCCAAAGGATCGCTGTCGGGAATTTTACCGAAAGTGTCCCAATATCTTCCGGCTTCCAATCCAAATTCCGTATTCCATAAAGGTTTGTTGGCATCACCGTATTTGTTCATATAAGATCTTGCTTGTAAACCTCTTTGAATAAATGCCCACCTTATGGGAAAATCATATGTATGCATGGAAACTATATCAAAGTAATCTTTTCCTCCTGCCTTGTATACATTTTCAATAAATTCAGGATGTATGGGAGGTCCTAAAATAACAATGGCATCCGGGTTTGCCTCTTTGATTTTAGGATATGTTAACTTTAACATTTTAACATAATTTTTACCTATTTCTTCCAAAGGAATCTTTTGTGCTCCAAAAATATCTGTGGCGTAAACATCCATCTCGTTCCACAGTTGCCAATATCTGATAGATTTAAACTCACTCACCATATCAAACATGAAATCGGCAAAAGCTTTGTAAGCTTCCTCTTTGTTTTCAAAGTTGAAATTTGAGGGGTTTTTATGAACCACCACTAAAGGAATTAAATTATATTTTTCAAAAATTCTTTCATAATCATGCCAAATATTCGTATAAGTTATGGGGTCATTAACCATTATATCCCAATATAAAGTTAATCTGACAAATTTAATACCGGCTTGGTTCAATTGTTCTGCGCAGATTTCATCTATTTGGTGCATTCCCATTGATAATTCCGGTTGGCTGTCATAGACAAAATAAGAACCGTCAGGGTTTTTGGATCTGTAATATTCCGGAGTGGGATATTTTTTGGATATTTGTATACAGTTATCTCTGTATGTAGCTTCGTTATCTTGAATTTCTTTTTCTGTTATGGCAGAAAAAATGGCACAAGACATGATTGATAAAAATATCAAAAAAAGTAGTTTGCTGATAGTTTTCATTTTATATCCTTTTTTGTAATTATACTTTTGATTGCCCAAGATTTTATTTATAATCTAATTATATTATACCATAATTTAAGGTAAATCACAAAATTAAAGTAAAATTCATAATTGGGTGTCCCACGACATTTGCTTAAAGGGGGAGACTTATCCTATATCCTTTGTTGTGGGCTTTAATTATTCATTATTTATTATATATTGTGTATTAATTTTGTGATTTGTGATTTATGTTTTATTTATGATATAATATTAGTGTAATAATGTTTTGGATAGTTAAATGAAAAAAATTATTTTAATCTTTGTAATACTACTAATTTCCTGTATGGTTTTTTCAGAAGAGTTATACAGAATTCGAATAGAAAATTCTCCCGAGGGTTTGGTGCAAGTGTCCCTTGATGAGGGTAAAAATTACTCTTGTGTCGGAAGGGTAAAACATCCTGCCAATAAGTGTGGAGTGGGATTTATGGCTTCCGGCTATATAGAAGGTGGCACAGTTTGTGCTGTTGCCTCTCACGCCATAAGAATAAAAATACGCCCAAAAGAAAAATATAATCTGGACTTTAAATCTATCCCCATTTTTTCCATACTCCCAATAGAGTTTTGGACCACTCCTAAGGGATTTGGCGGACATGTGGCGGAAAACAGCGGAATCTACACGGATATTCACACGGCTTCTTCCATTTTCTTAAACTTTGCTCCTTTTCCCGAATCAAAGGTATATCAGGAATATATGGGGGAACTCTACTCTCTTTCCGAAAATCATATTCCCGCTTTGGGTTATATTTATGTTATATGTGTGGAAAAACCGGAAACAGAAATAGACCATATTGTTTTTGAAAATATATATGGTGGAGATGTTATCATTGACGATGACAGGGTTCTAACCAAGGTTTCTCGCCCTGTCAGTGGTATAGGTCGTTATGACGCTACCACATATAACAGTCCCGGTCAGATTAATACAGCTCACGGTGGTGTTATTACCATAGCTACCAGTAAACTTTTTCCCTATTCTCAAAAGGAAGGAGATAAGCCGGAAACTCGAGGAGGATTTATGATTCAACCTCTTCACCACGCTGTCCGTCAAGGGGAAAATAAGCCTCAGGTTATGACTATAGGGGAAGATCCCAATGTTTTCGAACAAGAGGGAAAGGCACCTTTATATTCTAAATATATAAATTTGTGGTATTACAAAGATCACCCGGAGGCTTCATATTATGCGGAGCTGAGGTTGGACGATTTTAACTATATAAAAATGCCCACCATTACGGGAAAAGTTGATAATGGTCTTACAAAGGAGTATTTGTATAAGCATTTTAAATTAAACAGTAAATACGGAGTCACAGGGGTGAGAGTGCATATCCCTAAGTTTAACAGAGAACTTGCCGAAGAATATCTTAATATTTTAAATAAATCTTATCATAAAAATATGAAAGGCAATAAATCCGGAAAATTTGTGTCAAAATTGACTATGCCACCGGGGTTTGCCGCAGGAAACTATTATGTGGACGGAGTGTATCTTGGGACCGTAAGTGATGTTCAAGGGGTCACAGTGGACACAAGTTCATACTCCCACGGATTGCACCACTTTTCTTTTATGGCAGAGGAAGAAGGTAGGTATGTGGCATTGTCAGAGTATTTTTATGTGGAATGAAAAGGGGTAAGACTACCCTTTTTTTTGTGTAAAAATGTGGCTTTAAAAAAAAATAAAAATTTTTTAAAACAGCGAGGGTTTTTTGGAGTAAACTTTGTTATATATACGAAACCTTCTTATATTAATATATGAGTTGGTTAGTTTCATAGTTTTTTTTACTCCTTTTTTGTTTGGCAGTGTTTTTAATTAAACACTGCACTTTTTTAATTTATTTTTTTTGTATATAAAAAGTTTTTATAATATTAGCGAAGGTTTTTGTTTTTTTGATTGTCATTTAATTGAATCTCCTCCTTGATTTATATTAAGTTAGTTTCAGAGTTTTTTGCTCCTTTTTTTGATTTTGGCAGTGCCTGTAGGCACTGCTTTTTTTTTTCTTAAAATTTGACTTTAAATATTATAAAGTGGTATAATATAAGAGCGTGTCTGTAAATTAAAAGACACTTAAAAAACTGATTTTAGTTAAGATTATGTTTGAAAATATTGCTGCAAAATTACAAGATACTTTATATAAAATTAAAAATAAAGGTTACATAACAGAAAAGGATTTGGATGCCACCTTGCGTGACATTCGTATGACTTTGCTTGAAGCTGATGTAAACTATAAAATCGTCAAAGATTTTATTAAAGAAGTTAAAGAAGCTTGTATAGGCAGAGAAGTCCTTGTGGGTCTTAACCCGGATCAAATCATTATTAAAGTTGTTTATGACGGTTTGACGGAGCTCTTAGGTGGTAAAACAGAAAAAATTGCCATCAGTCCTAATCCTCCCACAGTTATTATGATGTCCGGTTTGCAAGGTGCGGGTAAAACTACTACCTGTGCCAAGCTGGCTGTTATGTTACGAAAAGAGGGCAAAAAGCCACTTATGGTTGCCGCTGACGTCTACAGACCTGCCGCCATTGAACAACTTCACGCTCTCGGAAAACAGATTAATATTCCTGTATTTGATATAGGGGATAAGAAAAATGCTGTGGAAGTGGCAAAGCACGCTATTCACCACGCCAAAATGAATGTGTTTGATACAGTTATCCTTGACGTTGCCGGTCGTCTACACATAGACGAAGTAATGATGCAAGAGCTTAAGGATATTAAAGCCAATATAGCTGTTACGGAAACTCTTCTTGTTGTTGACGCCATGACAGGTCAGGATGCAGTGAATGTTGCCAAATCCTTTAATGATGCCCTCAATATTGACGGTATCATTATGACCAAAATGGATGGTGATGCCAAAGGTGGTGCCGCCCTTTCAGTTAAAACCGTTACGGGTAAATCCATTAAATTTATAGGAACCAGTGAAAAAATGGACGGGTTGGAAGTATTCCACCCGGACAGAATGGCAGGCAGAATTTTAGGTCACGGGGATGTTCTAACTCTTGTAGAGCAAACTCAGGCAGCCTTTGACCTTGACGAAGCAAAAAAATTAGAAGAGAAATTTAAGAAAGATAAGTTTGATTTGGAAGATTTTTTAGGTCAAATCAGAAAAATACAGAAAATGGGGCCTCTTGAGAATATACTTAAACTTGTGCCCGGTATGTCCGAAAAAATAAAGGGCATGGAAATAGACCCCAAAAGAGTAAAGAGAATTGAAGCCATTATTTGTTCAATGACCAAGGAAGAAAGAAAAGATCCTTCCATATTAAACGGTCAAAGACGTCGCCGAATTGCCAAAGGTAGCGGAACTACAGTTGAAGAGATTAATGTTCTCATGCATCAATTTGAGCAGATGAAGGGTATGATTAAGAAAATCACTGCCCAAGGCGGAAAGAAGGGAAAAGTCAGACTCCCCTTTATGTAAAACAGTCATTCACGCCCGGACAATCCTTTTTAGTTTGTCCTGTTAGAAGTATATAGGAGGAAAATAAATTTGGTTAGAATGAGATTAAGAAGAATGGGTGCAAAGAAAAAACCATTCTACAGAATCGTTGTTGCAGATCAACGACGAGCAAGAGACGGTAGATTTATAGAAAATGTGGGAACTTACGACCCATTAACAGAACCTGCCACAATTAAGTTTAACGAAGAAAGAGCCAAATATTGGTTAGGCGTAGGGGCTCAGCCTTCTGACAGAGTTGCCATTCTTTTAGCTAAGAGTGGACTCGTTCCCAAGAAAGATTAATAGGTGGAAAAAATGAAAGAATTAGTTGAATTTATCGTAAAAGCTTTGGTAGACAACCCTGACAGCGTTTTAATTGAAGAAAAATTTGAAAACGAAGAAACTGTTTTCTATGTAAAAGTTGCTGAAAGTGACCTTGGTAGAGTTATCGGTAAGCAAGGTAAAATAGCCAACTCTATCAGAACTATAGTTAAGGCTGCCGCTATCAAAGACAAAAAGAGCGTTTATGTTAAAATAGTTTCCGGCGACGAGGCTTAATTTGTTAAAGGATAACGAAGTTGCCATTGGTAGGTTTGCTTCAGCTCATGGTATAAAAGGGGAGATTAAACTGGTTACCATGACAGATTTTCCCGAAAGGTTTCAGGAGGGGAAGACTTTTAAAGTTCGTCTAAGCCCTAATGAAATAAGAGAATATACTGTTGAGCATTCCCGTCCCGTAGGTCCTAATTTTACCCTAAAATTAAAGGGAATTGATGACCGAACCACTGCAGAAAAATTTAAAGATTTATATGCTTTTGTCTATGATAGTGAGCTTATGCCTCTTGAAGACGGAAGAGAATATATCTTTAATATAATAGGTATGAAAGTTTTATCCGAAGAAGGAGAGGATTTAGGTGTCGTTACGGATATTTTAACCGGCGGTGCCAATGATGTCTATGTTATAAATGATAAAATTACAATACCTGCCATACCTGAGGTGGTTTTGAAGAAGGACAAAGAAACCAAAACCATGACAATTTATAAAATGCCCGGTCTGTTTTAAAGTAAAAATCTGAAAGCAGAAGTAAATATCAAATGCTTATAGATATAATCACCATTTTTCCCCAAGTTATAGAGAGTTATGCTTCTCTTAGCATACTCAAGAGAGCTAAGGAAAAAGGTATTGCACAAATAAATGCAATAAATTTAAGAGATTATTCCACGGATAAATATCACCATGTTGACGATACTCCTTACGGTGGGGGTGCGGGAATGGTGTTTAAATGTGAGCCTTGTTTTAAAGCCATAGATACAGCTCTCTCTCACAATACTTTTTATAAAAAGAGCAGAGTTATATTTACATCCCCTTGTGGGCGAACTTTTGACCAGGAATATGCGGAAGAATTATCTTTTGAAGACCATTTGGTTATAATCTGTGGCAGATATGAGGGTATTGACCAAAGAATTATTGATACATACGCAACAGATGAGATTTCTGTGGGGGATTATGTCCTCTGCGGTGGCGAACTACCCGCTCTTATCATAAGTGATGCGGTGGTTCGTTTAATACCGGAGGTTTTGGGAAACGATCTCTCTTGTGAGAATGAATCCTTTTCCGCAGGGCTTTTGGAATATCCCCAATATACAAAACCTGAGATTTATGAAGGTCTCAAGGTGCCGGATGTGCTTCTCGGAGGAAACCATAAAGAGATAGAAAAATGGCGTCGTGAAAAGCAACTTGAAAGGACTTTTTTAAGGCGACCGGATATCTTGAACAGGGATCTTCTTACAAAGGAGGACATTCTATATTTAAACAAATTAAAATCAGAAGGTGATAATAAATGAGTAACATAATTGATCAAATAAATGAAGAGCAATTAAGAATTGATATACCTTCTTTCCAAGCCGGAGATACAGTTAAGGTTCACTGTAGAGTTATCGAAGGAAACAAGGAAAGAGTTCAGGTTTTTGAAGGTATTGTAATTGCCATTAAAAACGGTTCCGTTAACGCTGCTTTTACTGTTCGTAAGATTTCAAACGGTGTAGGTGTGGAAAGAACATTTATGACCCACTCCCCGAGAATCGCCAAAATTGAAGTGACCAAGCGCGGTGTTGTTCGCAGAGCCAAACTTTACTACCTTAGAAACAAGGTTGGTAAAGCTGCTAAGATTAAAGAAAAATTGGGTAAGTAATTTAAGGGGGATTTCCCCCTTTTTCTGTATTGTTAGTGAGTTATGAAAAAAAATTTATCCATTCCCCATATGATTAGGGGCATAATATTAATAGTTGTTTTTGTTGTTTTAGGAGTATGCCTTATGGCAGACGATTATCCTATGCTGTTTCCTAACAGTGCGCTTTTTGGTCTCAATATTCACAACCCTCAAAAGCCGGTTAAAGATTTGGGATTGAGCTGGGTGAGATATGATGTTTGGTGGCAAGAGATTACCAAGGAACATCCGGCATTTGATTTTGAAAAAGCCAAAAGTGATGTTAAATTTTACAGAGATCAAAATATAAATGTTTTGGTGGTGTTGCATTTGGGACCCCTTACTGACTACAAAAAAGGGGATTCTGTTGACAAACAAATAAAAGAAGCCGAAAAATACGCAAAAGCCGCAGTTAATGCTCTTAAAGACAATTATATTCTTTGGGAAGTGGGAAACGAGCCTGAGGGGAATCCTCTTTACAGCGACCCTAAGTTATATACCAAAATAGCAAAAGCCTATGCCAAAATCATAAAATCCGGAGATAAAACCGGAAAGGTTTGTGTAGGAAGTGTGGCTTGGGTGGACAGACCTTTCTTGACAACTTGTTTGGAAGAAGGGATATTGGATGAAGGATTGGTGGATGTCATATCTTATCACGGTTATCACAGAAAGGATTATAAACCGGAAAGCGGTTTGGAAGAAGATATTGCTTGGATGAGAGATATGGCTAAAAAATATGCTCCCGCCGGCAAGTATGTTTCTGTTATTGATTCCGAAAGAGGTTTTGGTATTTTTGAAGACCCCTATCAGCCGAGACATTGGGCTGTTTGGAGGAATTTTGTCACTTGTGAGACAGCCCAAGCCTATTGGTTGGCAAGACATTATATAGAAACCATATATAACCAAATTGAAATAGGTATTTGGTATAAAGATTATAACGGAGAGACTTCTTATTCTCTTTACAGCGGAGATGAGGGGTCAGCTTTGCGACCTATGGGTGTGGTTTTTAAGAATATGGCTCATCTCTTTCAGGAAAACTCCGTTAAACTCAAAAATGATAAGTATAAATATATCATAACAGGCAAAAACAGCGACAAACTCTTTCACAGATCTCTTTTGAGTAAAAAAGAAAATAAAAACCCTTGTGACAGATTATATATTGCTTACTGGAATTCGGTGGAAGCTTTTGACGGTAAAATCTTGGAGAAAAGAGAGCAAATCGGAGATAATTTTGTGGACACATGGCGAGATATAAAGGAAAGTGATTTGGTGGAAATTACTCCAACCGTGAAGGTCAAAAATGTTAAAGATGTGGTTTCTGTTTACTCCTATGATTTGTTAAGTGAAGATTTTGAAGAGGGATTTAAACCCTGTAAATTTGAGGTGGATGGGGGCACTTTGACTATAAAAGGAGTCACATGTTCCGCCTGTCCCGCATTGGTTATAGTAGATTTTAGATAGAGAGGGAAAATATGAGTTTATTTGAAAAGTTAGCCAACATGAGTGTGGTTAATGTTATAATTGTTTCCGTTATTCTCATAGCTTTAAAGATGATTTTTTTCAGTCTTATTCCCAAGGAAGTGAGAGAATATAAGGCAGAAGAAATAAAAAAATGTAAGGATGCCAAACAATTAAAAGAGCTGAAAAAAGAAAAATTATCTTATTACACCAAAACAGATAAATTATTTAAGGAATTAGCTGAATTTTGTGACAGTTTGGCTTTTGCTTTTCTGTTGGTGTTCTTGGTAATAAGACCTTTTGTAATTCAAGCATATTTCATTCCTTCAGAATCTATGATGCCGGGACTTATTGTCCGTGATCATCTTATAGCCAATAAATTTATGTATTTCTTCAAGGAGCCGGAATTTGGCAATGTGGTTATTTTCAAAGCTCCTAAGGAAGCTTATGCCAACAGCATAGACAGAAAGCCCTATGACCCGCCTTCAAACAAATTACAAAGATTTTGGGATGTTATCTCTAACGGAGATACCAGACCTGACTTTATAAAAAGAGTTATAGGTATGCCGGGAGATGAAGTTTATATTAAAAAAGGCTATATAGAGGTAGGAAAAGAAGACAGAATAGAAATGGACCTTATAAGATATAGGCTTAAGATTTTTAAGCAAGACGGCGGTTATGGCTTTGTTCGTTTACATGAAGACGGGGTTTATGTGGACGGTGTAAAGATTGATGAAAATGATGTAAAGGACGCTCTTTTCATTCCTAATAATTTGGAAATAAAAATACACCCTGCTCAAGTTGTCAGAAACGGTCAAGTTTTAGATGAACCCTATATTGCGGAAGACAGTATGTGGGATTATCCCAATGATAAACATATGAGTGTGCCTGAAGAATGTATGAGAAAATCTAAAGGTCAGTATTATGTTAAAGTTCCGGAAGGTAAGTATCTTGTAATGGGTGACAACAGAAATAACTCCTCCGATGCTCGTTTCTGGGGATTTTTGGACAGAGAAAGCATAAAGGGACAAGCTATGTTTATATTCTTCCCATTTGACAGAATTAAAATTATACATTAAAAAAATTACAAATCACCCAAAAGATCTATTTTTCTCAAGAAATATCGTAATGTAGTCGTCGACCCCAAGGGTTCCCAGAAAATTGAGCTTAGCGAAATTTTTAGGGATTTGGGGCTGTAAACTCGGAACAAAATGTCATTTTTCAAGGCGTCAGCCATTGATAAAATGTTATTTTGTGAGAATCGTCAAGGAGACACGGAATCAGATATTTCGTTAAGCGAAAAAATAGAGATTTTGAGGGGATTTGGGTTTTTTTTAATATAATGAATTTTATTCACTAAAATATATTTTATTATAAAACTTTTGAGGTCATTTTATTATGAAAATTACTTTAATCGGTGCGGGAAGCACCATATTTGCCAAAAGTATCATATCCGACTGTCTTTCTTTCCCGGAAATGAAAGATATGACCATTTGTCTTTATGATATTAATAAAGACAGACTTGATACATCCGAAAAAATGATGCACAAGCTAAATGAAGCTTGGAAAGCTAATGCCACCATAATTGCCACCATGGATCCCCGTGAAGCTTTTGACGGTGCCGATTATGCTGTAAATATGATTCAAGTGGGAGGCTATGAGCCTTGCACTGTGACAGACTTTGAAATTCCAAAAAAATACGGATTAAGACAGACAATAGCAGACACTCTCGGAATAGGTGGTATTTTCAGAACTTTGAGAACTCTTCCCGTTATGCTGGACTATTGTAAAATAATGGAAGAGGTTTGCCCTGATGTATACCTTCTCAACTATGTAAACCCAATGGCTATGATTACCATGGGTATATTAAAGGGAACCAAGATTAAAACCGTTGGTTTGTGCCATTCCGTTCAAGGTTCTTGGCACCATTTGGCAAAAGCCTTAGGCGTTGACCCTAAGGATGTAAATTATGTTTGTGCCGGAATTAACCACCAGAGTTTTTATCTGAAATTTGAAGATAAAGGAAAGGACCTCTACCCCGCTATTTTTGATAAATATTACAATGATTTCCCAAAAGAATGGGAGTCTGACAGAGTCAGATTGGAATTAATGACAAGATTGGGTTATTATATAACAGAATCTTCCGAACATAATTCTGAATATTGCCCTTGGTTTATTAAGCCGGGAAAAGAATATTTGATTGATGAATATAATATTCCTTTGGATGAATACCCACGCAGATGTGTGAACCAAATTGCGGACTGGGATAAGATGAAAATTGACCTTGAAAACGGTGTGGGATTTGAAAACCCCAAGAAGACTCTTGAGTATGGTTCCGATATTATTCATGCTCTTAATACAGGTGAAACAGTTGTTATTAACGGTAATGTTTTGAATAAGGGTATTATTGACAACCTTCCTTATGACTGTTGTGTGGAAGTTCCCTGTGTTATTGACAGAAACGGTATTATGCCTGTTAAGATAGGAAACTTGCCGGAACAATGTGCCGCTCTTAACCGCACCAATGTGAATGTTCAAATATTGACCGTAAAGGCAGTTTTGGAGAACGACAAAAACGCTCTCTACCAAGCAGCCATGATGGATCCTCACACAGCACAGGTTTTGTCTGTTAAGGAAATATACAGTCTTGTGGACGATATGCTAAAAGCCCACGAGCCCCACGGATGTATACCACTGTTTAAATAATGGGAAACCCATTATTTAAAAATCAGAAATCAGAAAATTTTGCTTTGCAAAATGTGATTTTCTACGAAAATCACGATTTCCCCCCGTCAGTTGCTAATGCAACTGCCACCCCCCATTTCCTTCGGAAATAGGGGGACACATTTATCGGCGTCTTAATTTCATAGAGCGATTGCAAGATTTAGAGCTCTCTAACCAAGGTGGTGCGAAGCACCACGCGCTGATTTCATATTTCTGATTTCTGATTTTAAATTTGCCGCAGGCAAATATATTAGGTGATTTATATGAAAAAAATATTTTGTTTATTGTTTTTAATTTTGTTTGCTGTGGGAGTGAATGCTCAAAATGTCAGTGTAATATATTCTTCCTTCAGAGACGGAAATTATAGCTATAAAGACAAATATAAAGATAAATTTAACGCCGACGGTTTAATTTGTAATGAATTTGAGAATACAACTCTTGACTCTTTTGATTTTAATGTGGATTGTATTCTTTTTTCCACTGTGGCAAATTATGAAAACACCCAAGACTTGACCAAATACCCTTTTAAAGAATATGTGGAAAAGGGTGGAGTTTTAATTATTTGTGATGCCAACTATCACTCTGTATTGGATTTTCTTCCGAAATCTTTCGGTTTGGAATTTAAGAGCGGTGATGTTGGCTCTCAAGGAAAAGAAGTTAATCCGGACGGCGAGAAAGTTATAGTTTATCCGGTTCATCACCCTATTTTGAAAGGAGTTCCCTCTCCTAATATTAACTGGGGAATTACCACCTCTCTTTCACCTGAATTTAAAACTTTATATGTTGACCTTGAAATGAGACCTCAAGCTGTTTATTCGGAAATCGGTAAGGGGCTTTTGATTTTGTCCCCTATTAACAGCGACCAAGGTTTTCCAAACAGCACTTTTGTTAAAAATGCCATAAATTATGCTAAGTTTAACAAAGCAGAAATTACACCCAAAAGCCCTATAGAATTGGAAAAAAATTCTAAAACAGAGGGTGAATTTGTCCCTGTTTTGGGCAATAACACAGATAAAACACATTATTTTATATCTTATGATGATGATTTTCTAAACATAGATGTGGATTGTTATGACCATGATCTGTTATTCAGAACTACCAATGTTGTAAAGAGAGACGGACCTGTAAATGAGGATGACAGCATTGAGATTTTAATTGAAAACGACGGGGATATCTATTCTTTTGTATTAAATTCAAACAATTTTGTGTCCGATTCCAAAAACAGTGATTTAAGATATAATGCCTATTGGAAAAGCACTGTGGAATCCAAAAACGAGCTCTGGAGGGCAAAAGTTTCCATTCCTTATTTTGCTTTCGGAATGACACAGGACTCTCCTCGAGAAATTAAAATAAACATTTTCAGAAATTATCACACGGGAAAGGCGGAAGACACTCTTTACAGTTTGGCAGATCTTCCCTTTGAAGCAGTGGGAAATAGTGATTATTGGCAAAAAATAAATTTTGCATCCGGTATAGATTTGACCGGATACAGAGATGATTTATTTTTAAATGTAAGTGATGTTTACAATTACGGAAACAATAAGATAACCATAAAGGATAATTTAGCCTTTGATATTATTAATCTAACAACAGGGGAAACCTTCAAAGGTAAAGATGGCGTCAGTGTAGTTAATTTTGAAGAAGTTGGGGAAAATCTTATTACAGGAGTGGCTTATGAAGAAGGAAGATGCATAGGTGCCACTCCCATTTACAAGGTTTATGTTAATGATATAATGGATTTGAACATAATTTATCCCAAATACAGGGATCAGGTTATGTCAAAAGACCCTAACAAGAATTTGAGAATTAATATAAGGCCCTTAGAAAAATTGACTGTGGATTTCTCCCTTAAAGGTGATAAAAAAACCTTATTTTCCAAAAAATACACCGCAAACCCTAATGCTGTGACCAACATTACTTATAATTTGGAAAAATTAAAGGTGGGAGATTATTTCTACACTCTCAAAATATTAAGAAACGGAAAACTTATAAGGGAGATTAGAAAAGATTTCAAAGTCCTGCCTCCAAATGATGTGGAAATAACCTTTGACGAGAAACAGGTTTGCTATGAAAACGGAAAGCCCATATTCCCCATAATGCTTTACCACACAGCGGGAGGGGGACTTAACCATTTAAATAATATTAAAAAGCCTGAAACTCCCCCTTTGGACGAAGCCAAAATAATGGAAGAATTAAAGGACAGAGGCTTTACTATGGGCCACGGTCAAATAAATGATTTCGGAATTGTGGACAGATATGCAAAGGGTGGATTAAATATAGTTTCCGAAATAGGTGACTGCAGAGACAGAGAGAGACTGCAAGAATTTATCGATGCTTATAACAGAAATAAAAACGGTATTTTCTATTACACCATTGATGAGCCTTTTGACGAAAAATTGGAACATGATATTGAAATGTATAACATTTTAAAGGAAATGGATCCATACAGACCTTGCGGTGGTGCTGTGTGCTTTGCCCCAATCTTTAAAGATGCCGTTAAGTGTTTTGACATTATGATGCCCGACGCTTATGAAATAACAAGAAGCAACCCTAACCCTTCATTTAGCGGTCTGTTCCGACTTATGAAACCGGCAAATGAATACGGAAAGAAAAACGGTAAAGCCCTGTGGGCTGTGCCTCAATCCTTTGGCTGGAAAAACTTCGGTCATTGGATAATGCCAACTTGTGAACAAATGAAATGCCAAGCATTTTTCTATATAGTTTACGGTGCTACGGGACTGTGTTGGTATGCTATGGACTCGGGAGAGGTTGACAAGGATACACCTTATAACGCCTTCTGTATTTATGACTATCCGGAGCAATGGGACTATTTCAAAGAGTTAAACAAAGAAGTGACGGATTTTGCCCCTGTTATATTTGAGGGTGATTCTATAGGACCTTTGGGTGTGAATGATAAAGTTCACTCAAATGTTTGGAAAATAGGAAACAAGAATTATGCTTTGATAGTAAACTCTGAGCCAACCCCTCAAAGGGAAACCTATGAAATAAAAGGAAACATAAAACCCTACTTTGAGAAGTATGAGTATGATTATTCAGTAGAGGGTGACAAGGTGACCTTTAACCTGAAACCTTATGAATGTGTTATAGTTGAGTATTAATATATATGAAACTAAAAATCATTAACGGTCCTAACTTAAATATGTTGGGGACAAGAGAGCCGGAGATTTTTAAAAAAAAAGGACAAATTTTATCATTTTTTTGCAAGTAATATCGTAATGTAGTCGTCGATTGTAATGAGTGAGTAGTGGGGCGAATTTTTAGGCATTAGCCATAAAAATTTGTTTCAATACGAGCGAATGTCAATGAGACACGAAATTAGATATTACGTTAAGCAAAAAAATAGAGAAAATTTAGGGATTTTTGTTTAAAAAGCTAAAAATATCAATAAAATTATATGAAACTAAAAATCATTAACGGTCCTAACCTTAATATGTTAGGTGTGAGAGAGCCGGATGTTTATGGCACCGATACATTAGAAAAAATAAATAGTGAAATTGAAATGTTTGCCCATAAGATTGGAATAAAGGCAGGCTTTTTCCAGTCCAATGTGGAAGGGGAAATCGTCAGCGAGATTCAAAAAGCCTTTTTTGACAAATTTGACGGAATAATCCTAAATGCGGGGGGATACACTCACACCTCCGTTGCCATAAGGGACGCCATAAGTTCTGTGGATATTCCTTGTGTGGAAGTTCACCTCTCAAACATTTACGGAAGGGAAGAATTTCGTGCTAAATCCATTATAGCTCCCGTGTGCATAGGTCAAATAACAGGTTTTGGCAAAAATGTATACAAACTTGCAATTTTGTCTTTTATGGATGTTTCAGATATTAAATATACAGAGAATTAAAATTGAATAGATATTTTTTATGTATAATTGTTTTGATTTTGGGTTTTTCTTCTTATGCTTATTGTGATAAAACCATATTTGATTATATGAGTATTGCAAACTCCAATCAGTATATGATGCCGGAAAGAGAAACTCCTGAGGAGGACGCTTTTGAAACCCCTCGGGAAGTCATTACAAATTACAGAAGACTTATTATTAAAACGGCAAAGGAGTATCATATTGAGCCGGAATTGTTGGCGAGTGTGATTTTCACAGAAACCTACGGAGGAGGAGTTTCCGGTTGGTATGAACTGAAAAACCGACTTTCATTGACAAAACAATTCCTCTTCGGAAAAGCTACCATAGGCATAACTCAAGTTTCTCCTGAGAATGAAAAAGATTTTGAAATGATTATTCTCTATAACAGTGATATTCTTTGGCAACTGAATCAAGGGGCAAGACAACTCTCTTCCATAAGGGACGCCATTTATCCCAATACGACCATTTTATCTGACGAGAGAATGGCAATGGTTTTGCGTTATTATAACCAAGGCACAAGACAGGAGCTTATGGATTATTCTCTTGAAAGTGAGCCTGTGGCACACTATGCCTTAGCCCATTATAAAAAGAATTTGCGAATAAGAAAGAGGATAAGGCTAAATAAAGATGAGCCTTATTACTCCAATGAAATAACACAATATTCACAAAAATATAAAGCTGTGGAAGTATATGTCTTTGGTGTGTTGGTTGCAAAGTATAGAATAGGGGGCTCCCGCAGCAAAGCAAATAACTACGCTTATATAGCCTATTCCAACAGAGAGAGAATAAAAAACTGGTTATATGGTTTTTAAATTACAAATCAACCTTTTTTATTAAAACTTATAGATGCCAGCCATAAATTTTAGAGCCCATCAACCTTTGTCGAACGCACAGGGCGTTTTTGTGATTTGTGATTTGTGATTTGAAAAAGGATGTTGATAAATTATGGATAATGTGAAAAATTATATATTTGATATGGACGGGGTGTTGCTCCGCGGAAATACTCCCATACCCGGGGCACAGGATATGATAAAGAGATTGACAGAAAAGGGGCTTAACTTTTGTGTTTTGACCAATAACCCTATCTACACTCCCGGAGATTTGCAACACAGGTTATCTTATATGGGTTTGGAAATACCGGAAGATAAGATTTACACTTCTGCCATGGCAACCGCCAATTTTGTAAAAACCCAAAAGCCGGGTTGCTCCGCCTACGTCATAGGTGAAAGCGGTTTGACCACAGCTCTCCACAACAGCGGAATTACCATTACAAGTTATGATCCGGATTATGTGATTTTGGGAGAGACTACCAATTATTCTTTTGATCAAATAACCAAGGCTTGCTCTCTCATAAAGAAGGGTTGCAGATTTATTTGCACCAACCCGGATAATTCCACTCCCGTTGATAACGATAAACTGATCCCCGCTGCGGGAGCTTTGGCATCTCTGGTATCTACGGCAACAGGTGTGGCTCCCTATTACATTGGAAAGCCTAACCCCTTAATGATGAAATCCGTTTTAAGGTTTATGGGTGCTCATTCAAGTGAGTCCGCTATGGTGGGAGACAGGATGGACACAGATGTAATTGCCGGAATGGAAGCGGGTATGACTACCATATTGGTTCTGACCGGCGTCACCACAAGAGAATTGGCGGAAAAGTTTCCTTACTCTCCCAATATTATTTTGGATTCTGTGGCTGAAATAGAGAGGTAAAAAAGCTAATACCCCCCACGATGAAAAACTTTTGTTTTTCATCGTTGCCGGGTGGGCGGGAACCCTTGGGACGTTTTTAGCAAGAGCCGGAAAATTATAATATCCATCCCCCCGTCAGTTGCTAATGCAACTGCCACCCCCCAAACCTACGGTTTAGGGGGACAGATTTTTCGGTGACCGACGGCAAAAATCTTTATCTATTTGGGGTCCCCAAAAAGTTGAGCAAATAGCGAAAACTTTTAGGGGTGAAACTTAAGATTTTTGATTAGAAGCTACGAGAGATGAACTTTGTTCATCTCCGTGGGGGGGCGTCTGCTTTCTGCTTTTTAAATTTGCATATTTGCAAATTTGACTAAAAATATGGTATAATATTTATGGATAGACTTGGACATCCAAGTCTTTTATTTTAACTATTTGGAGATTATGCATGAAAAAACTTTTCTTCATTTTTATAATGATACTCTTAGTTATCCCTTTGTTTGCACAGTCTGATATTAAAGATAATCTGGAAGTGATTGTTGAAACCCTAAGGGAAAATAATAACTTTTGGAATGAAACTCCAAGGGCATTTTTGTCTGTCAAAAATTTGTCTCAAGACGAAATAAAAGATAGAGAATTGTATAATTATTGGACTGTTTATGATGCCTTTGGTAAAGTTGTATTTGAATCCAATCAATACTTTTTAGAAATTCCTGTTGGTGGGACAATCATTCATCAAGGTGATTTCCCTGTTCCTTACGGTTGGTATAAGGTGGATTGGAAACTTAAATATAATGAAGAAACCTTAAAAGAGGGAAGCTTTACTTTTACTCACCTTTCTGAAAAGTGTGGAACAAATCTCTCTCCCGCTCTTGAAGAATATTTAACCAAAACGGGATCTTGGGGCGGTGTTTTCTGGCATTGCACTCCGGAAAACGGAAGGGCAGCGGGAGCCCGTTGGGTGAGAGATTTTTCCGCTCTTTGGTGGTATACGGAGCAGGAAAAGGATAAAGTTGACATAGATTTAATAAGAAAAGATGTTCTTAAATATAAAAATGCCGGTATTGAAAGCCTTCTCAACCTGTGGATGAGCAATCATCCCGGCTGGAGATTGGAGTCCTCTCCTAAATTTGCCACAGATTACGGTCACTATATGGAAACCATTTCAAGCCAATGTAATGATATTATCCATTACTATGAGTTTGGAAACGAGGATAACGGGTCCGAAAAGCTTTTATATACGGAAAGGTGCAGAAACTTTATCGGCGGTGTGAGAAAGAACGATCCTTTTGCCCTTCTTGCCAATTCCGGAACAGCTTTTGTGGATATTTCTTGGTTTGAACAGCAGGACCAGAGAAGACTCCTTGACGATTTGGATATTTTGATAACTCACCCTTACACCGTCACTTCATCTCCTGAGGAGTGGGGTGTTTATGAACAAGGTCAAAGTATGATTGATTTCATAGACAAAATCGGTGGGTTTAAGGAGCTTTGGTCCACAGAGTTTGGTTATACAATCCACAACGACGGATATTCTGTTTCCGACGCCACTCGTGCAGAATACTTGGTTCGCCATTTCTTGATTCAGGTGGCTGCGGGTTACACTCGTCCTGGACTTTTTGCTTGGGACGGATATTACGGTATTTACGAAAACGGTGTGGCAACCGGCTCTGTGGTGGCAGTTCACAATATGGCGAAAATATTGGAAGGCTACAGATATGCGGGCTTTTTGGAAGAAGCGGGCAAGCCTTGGGTTATGGTATATGAGAGATTGGGGGCCGATCCTGTTGTAGTGGCTTGGAATGCTTTCGAAGATGTTGATTATTCCCTTAATCATACAAAGGTTTTGGATTTATACGGAAACCCTGTGGAAACCGACGGAAAGAAGGTGACTCTGTCCCACAGTCCTCTTTATATCTTCGGAGGAGATAAAGAGCTTATCGCTAAAGCTTATAGGAACAGCCTCAAAGGGGAGCTGGAAAGGACTAATGGGGTATATACAGCAGATGCATCCATGGAAGATTTGTGGAAAGCTTTGAAGGATGTTTCAAATAAATATGTAAAGAGCCCTTCAAGAGAGTTGTCTTCCCTTCAATTCCGTTTGCTCAATGCTTTATTGATACAAGCACGATTGGGATTCTCTGTAAAGGAGGCGGAAGATGTTATGCTTTCCGGAACCTTTATGGAAGAAGTAAAGGCTGAACTTGAAAATCTGAGATTAAAGGATGTGGATAATCCAAGACTTAGATTTGTATATAAGATGTTTGAAAAACTAAACAGTGAAAAGTTTTTTGCCATAACAGAAAATTCTCCCTATGAAAACAATATAAGGGAAGGGGAGAAGATTTTGACCTTGTGGGCCACTAAATATTTGATGAATAAAAGGGAATTGACAGAAAATCGGGTTTGGACCTATCTATACGGATACAAAAAGGACAGTGTTGACTTAAATGAAAAGCTATCCTTTGTGCCGGGAGTTGCAACTAAGGTTTTAGGCCGTGTGGATAACTATGCCAATAATCCTTACACTGCCAAAGTATCTTTAGAACTTCCAAAGGGTTGGAAATGCGTGCCGGAGAGTATAACCGTAGACCTTAAACCGGGAAAGCATGAGCTTGTCTCCTTTGAAATTACCCCCACATCAAGTTTGGAAAAATATCATGAGATAATAACCAAAACGGAGATAGAGGGCAAGCCCGTAAACAGAACTGTTATGAATGATATTGAGGTCCTCTCTCCCGTGGTTTTGACTCAAATCCCTATGAACGGACTTATTACAAACACTCCCATGAGATTTAATCTTAAAAATGTGGATAATGTGCCTCACGGAGGAGATTTGATTATTCACATGGCTAAGGATAAAAGTGTTATAGGTAAATACCATTTTGATAAAATAGATCCGGAAGAGACTTATGTTGCGGAAATAATGGCAAATGATAATGTGAAAGGGGTCACCGACCGGGATATGTATGGGGAAATACAACTTGATACAGGTATGGCTACAAGAACGGACTTCTCCTGCGACTTTTCCGTTGCCACAAAGGCCAAAACCCCCGTCACAGTTGACGGAGACATTTCCGACTGGGCTGACGCCTATCCTATCCACTTAAATAAAATAGATTATACAAATAACACCTTCGGAAGCAACTGGACACCGGAGGACCTAAGCGGAACAGCCTATTTCAAATGGGATGAAAACTATTTGTATTTGCTAAATGTGGTTAAGGACCAAACCTTTAACCAATGCCTTGCCGGAGACTCTACTTGGAACCAAGACTCCATGCAACTTGCCATTATCCCAAAAGGACGGGGAGAAGGTTTTTATGAATTGGGATTGGCTTTAACACCTAACGGCCCCGAAGCCTTTATGCATAACTATGCTGTCCCGGAACACGGTGGACTTCGCAGCGATATTCCTTTGGTGGTGAAGGTAAGTCAAGGTGAGATTATTTATGAAGCCGCTATCCCTTGGGCAGCTTATGAAGAGGAATTGGGAAAGCCGGAGGTTGGAAAGGAATATTTCTATGATTTGCTTATAAACGATGACGATGTCGTTGTCCCAAGACGCTATATGGAAAGATTTTCAATCTCCATAGTCCACGAGAGACGAAATGTAGGCATGGGAGAATTTACACTAATAGAAAAATAAAACCCAAAGCACCGAAAAGATCAATTTTTTATAGGGATTTCCGACCGAAGAGCATAAGAAAAAATTGTAAAGCAAATAATAGGCGAGCAGTAGCGAGCCGGTGGATTTGCCCCAATTTCAAAAGAATTGGGGCTTTTATTTTATAAAAGTCACAATTATAAAGAAATTGGGAGCAAAGGCAATTATGCGTCTACTATTTTTTCGTAAATGCGTGAGGGAGAGAAATCCCGTAATAAAAAATTAGAGATTTTCGAGGGATTTGGGATTTTATTTTTAAAAATCATAAATCAAACGATTTTCCGAAGGAAAATCTTATCTTCTTTATCACCCCCTTGTGAAAGGGGGATTTTTTATATCATACCAAAAAAAACAGGGAATTATAACCTATCATTTTAATAGAACTTCTTTCTTCTATAAGACTCATATAATCACAATACCTCTATTATTCAATTTCTTCTACTAGTTTTGGGTCAATATCCGGATTTAATAAAACTCTATCAATAATCTCAGACTTTATAAAAGTTAAACCTATATAGTTTACCCCGTCTTTATTATTTTGTTGTGACACACCAGCAACCAATGCCTTTCTTCCCTTACCAAAGTTATAACGGAATACTATCAATGGGAGCCCTGCGTTTATCAAAGTAGAAATAGTTAAACTATTTCCCATAAATTCAGATAAGAGTTGAAGTAAACTTTTAGCATCATATCTTCTGTAATCATCTTCACCTATACGAGCAACCAAACAATTGTCTTGTTGTAAAAATTCAATATCTTTATCATTTTCAAAAGCGTCTACTAATAAGTTTACAAATTTACTTTTATCCATAGGTAAAATGGTTTCTAAATCTACTATTCTATCTTCTTTTTTTTCTTTTTTAGCTCTTGCCATTACTAAACTCCTAAACATAAAATTCAATTATTAGTACCCAAATAAATTTTCAAATTCATCATTTGACTTTTTTCTTAATTAAAACCTTAGCAAAAAGGTCTTTACCATTTATTATTATATCATACCAAAAAAAACAGGGAACTATAACCTATCATTTTAATAGAACTTCTTTCTTCTATAAGACTTATATAATCACAATACCCCCATTAATCAATATGTTCTACTAATCTAATATTATCTTGTTGACTCAATAAAACTCTGTCAATAGCTTCAGATTTTACAAAAGTTAAACCTATACAATGCACCCCCATCATATCTTCTTGTATCACACCGGCAACTAATACCTTTCTTTCATTGTTACCTAATTTATAACGAAATACTATTAAGGGATATTCAGATTTTACCAAAGTAGAGATATTTATACTATCACCCATAAACTCAGACATAATAAAAAGAAAACTCTGGGCGTCATATCTTCTGTATTCCCCATCAACCTCACCTGCAAGAAAATCACCTTGTTGAAAAAACATAAGAGTTTCATCTTTTTCAAATGCACTTATTAGCATTTTTACAAACTTACCTTTATCCATTGGTAAGACAGTTTCCAAATCCATTTTTTTGGTTTCTTCTTTTTCTTTTTTTGCTCTTGCCATTACTAAACTCCTAAATATAAAATTCAATTATTAGTACCCAAATAAATTTTCAAATTCATCATTTGACTTTTTTCTTAATTAAAACCTTAGCAAAAAGGTCTTTACCATTTATTATTATATCATACCAAAAAAAACAGGGAACTATAACTCAAATAGTTGTTATCATTACATAAGTTGTTTATAATCTCATAGGCTTCTTCTTGTGTGTTTATTCTAAGTTTCATTTTTTTATATCTTCCTTTTTTATTTATTTATATGTATTATATCACAGATATACATATAATGTCAATAGGATTTGCCAGTAGTTATAAAAAAATCTTAAAAAATTTTCAACAGAATAGAATTCTAAGTTTCATTTACTTTTATCTACTTTATCATCTTCTGTTAAATAAGAGTTGTGAATCAATAAAGCAAAATTACCATCCACAGCTAATATAGTGGAATTCTCATAAAAGCCACCCATTAAGTAATTGTAATCGTGTAAAATGATATACTTCTGTAAACTCTCTTTAATCTCATCAAGAGAACAGACTGCGGAGGTGTCTTCATATCCTTCTTTTTTTAATGCTATTTCTGTAAGTGTAGGGTGTAGTGATACACACTCTGCTATTGTATAAAGTGATGCTATACATTCTATTACACTCTTATCGGGTTCAAATGGTGTGTCTATAATCTCTTCTTTTAAACCACATACAGTAGGATAGCATACAGAGTCTGATTTTTCATTGATGACTACTTTATTCAAGTATTTTTCATTAAATACTGCATTCTTATTTATGGTTTCGTAAGACTTTATAATCTCTGATAACTTATCTAAATTATCTAACTTATGGTGTGTATATATAAAGTCTATTACTTTTGTAGAACTGTTTACCTTATAGTTTTGCTCTACCATTTTCTCTATGAAGTCTTTAATCTCTTCTTTCTTAACTTTTAATTTCATACCAATATCCTCCTAATAGTTAAGGTTATTTCTCACCTCGTTTTTTTAATAAGTATGTTCCCACATTAATTATATCATACCAAAAAAAACAGGGGAAAAATCAAATAAAAAACTGTGGATTTTTCAAAAAAATTGTTTTTTTCTTCATTTTTTAATCATAGGTAAAGTTAGTGAATAAAAAGGGGGCGGATTGGGTGAGTAATTTTGTAATTGCCTTAAAAGAACCATAATAAAAAAAGGAGCTTGTGTGCTCCTTTTTTATGCATATAGTGAATATTAAAACTTATATTTGTTTTATTATATAATAACAAAAAGACCTATTAAGATAGGAAATAATATAATGAGTAATAACCTATTTGCCATTATTCATATTCTAAGATTTTACAGTCAGTCCCTTTAAATACTAATGATTTGTTATATTCTATACCTTTAGGGATTTTAACTGATTTTAAATATTTATTATTATTGAAAGCAGCAATTCCTAATTCTTTTACTGTTTTTGGAATTATATAACACTCATTTTCTTTACAGTTAGGGTAATATATGAGTTTACTGCCATTATAATTAAATAGAATGCCGTCCTTAGATTTATATTTAGGTTCAAAATAACTATATAAAAGATTTACTCTACCATCGTTAAGAAAAATATAAGGGTTTCTATGAGTTTCACCTAAGATAATTTGATTATATTGTATTAATCCCCAATTATATAAAATGTCTGAATAGTAAAAATTAAGATATGAATAATCATTATTTCTTGTATAAATAACCTCTCTGGTTATTTGATTTACTACATCAACATGCTTTATATTACAATTAATAAAAGCATATTCACTTACAAATTCTGTATAATCATTAAAAAATATTCTACCTACATTTGTTATGTTTGAAAATGATTCCGGTGATATATATTTTAAAGTTTTAGGTAATATAATATCTTCTATATTTTCATATTGATTAAAAGTTGTCTTATCTATGATTATTATTTTATTTTCTGCTAATAAATTTATAGATAAAGTGTTAGGTGTATTATCTCCATAACATATAATAGTTAATGCTAATAAGATAAAGATAAAAATAAGTTTTTTCATAAAGAAGTCAGTCATACTATTTACCATATCCTTTTCAATTATTTTTAAAATAGTATATTATACAAAAAAATAGGAAACTATAATATTCTATTTATAATTATAACATAAAAATAAGCAAAAAATCAAATAAAAAACAGAACGCTACACATCCTCCGGAAAACTTGATTTTTAAATTTGTTATTTTATTTCATATTATGATATAATATAATCAGTATAACGAAAAGGATTATAATATGAAATTTGAAAACAGTTTTGACTTGCCTTTGTCTTTTATTGTAAATGATGAAAAAATAACTCTCAAGGACGGGAGGGTGAAGCTTTTAAGCGAAACCACGCAAGAGAATGTGACTCTTTCTGACTTTATTATAGAAGAATTTAATCTTAAAGTTACTGCCGTTTATGAAGAAAACTCTGATTTTGAGGCTTGCGAGTGGTTTTTTTGGCTTGAAAACATAGGTCAAAAAGACACTCCCGTCATCAAAAATCTTTTCCCCTGTGATATGACCTTCAAAACAGAGGGTGATATTACTCTTAAATATGCCAAGGGTGGCTACTGCACTCCCGAGGATTTCAGACCTTATGAAACTACTCTTAAAGAATGGCATAATTTTCAGCTTTGGGCTGAGGGTGGCAGAAGTTCAGCTCTCTTTCTCCCCTTCTTTAATATGTCCTTTGACGGAAAGGGATATATGGGCAGTGTAGGTTGGACCGGGGACTGGGAATGCAACTGGTATCGTAATCAAATTCCCCAAAAAAACCTTAATTTAACCATGGGTATGACAGAAGATAACAATTACACTGAAGCTCCTGTCTCAAAAGATGAGTTTCGCTTTACCATGGGGATGAGGGAGACCTGTTTCTATCTCTATCCCGGGGAAAAGGTGCGAACCCCTAAGATGTCTTTTGTGGAATATAAAGGTTCTATGAGAGAGGGACAGAACAAGCTCCGTCAATATATTGCCAAATATCACAACCATATCTTAAATGTGACAGGGGAAGACAAAATGCCGATTTTCTGTTCTCACTGGGGGGATACCAAATGTTCAACTCATGTGAAAAATGTCACTAAAATGGCTGAGCATAATGTGGATTATGATTACTATTGGATAGATGCCGCATGGTTTGGAAAGGAAGAGGCTTGGATGCCTTGCACGGGAGATTGGGACAACATCAAGCCCAAATATCCGGAAAAGTTTAAACCTTTAACGGATGCCCTCCACAAATATAACAAAAAATTTCTTCTCTGGTTTGAGCCTGAGAGAGTTTGTAAAGATACAGGTTTTGAAAGGCTTGGGGAATATCTTATAGATATGCCTTCCGACAAAAAGAGCCTTCGCCCCGATTATTTGGAAATCCATGACCCCCGTCTGCCCTATCTTGAAAATATGAGAAATTCCTTCGGTTATGATGAAAAGCTTATTGATTTTTCCAACCCTCAGGCTGTGGACTTTTACATAGACTATTTTTCAAAATTCTTAAAAGAAAATGAAATAGATTTTTACCGCAATGACGCCAATGTGGCTGTGGACGCCTTCATAAAATCCAAGGACAGAGAAAACCGAGTGGGTATTACAGAAATGAAGTGGTTTGAGGGGCTTTATCGTTTTTGGGACGGGCTTTTGGAAAGATGCCCGGGCCTTATGATAGACAATTGTGCCTCCGGGGGACGAAGAATGGATATAGAAATGATGGATCGTTCCGTGCCTCTCTGGCGAACGGATTATGCGGGAGTTGTGAATTGCAGGCAAAATCACTCCTTAGGGCTTAATGAGTGGTTTATAAATCACGGTGCATCTGCGGGAAGCCTTGTGCCAAGGTTTACAAAAGATATTTTTTATAATGTGGTAAGCGGAATGACCGCAGGACTCACTTTTTCCGTTTACAGCACGGGAGACGGAGAACAAGAGGATCCGGACACAGTAGAGGCTGATTTTGATACAATAAATAGGGCTGTTGCCAAATATAGGTCCATACAACCCTACTTTAAATATGATTATTATCCCTTAACGGAATATGTGGCGGATGACGCATCACCTGTGGCTTATGTCTTTTATGACAAAAAGGAAGACAAGGGCATGGTTGTTGTCATAAATAGAGATAATTCCTATACAAAAAGCTTGGAGTTTGATCTGGACTTTGTGAAGGACAGAGAATATAAACTTGATTTTGTTTTTAATTCTTTTGATATGAAACTTAAAGATAAAAAACTTTTTGTAAACTTGGATGAAAAACGAAAGGCTGTTGTGGCGGTGTTCTAAAAATCAATAATTAAAAATCAAAAATCAAAAGAGTGGTGCTACGCATCACAAATTGAAAAGCAGAAAGCAGAAAAAGTTTCAAATTTGCATGGAACTGCAAATCAAAATTCCAAGGGTCTAGTCAAAAATCTTTAGTGATAAAGATTTTTGCCGTCGGACACCGAAAAATCGTAGATTTTCCGGCTCTTGCTAAAAACGACAAGCAGTTGTCGTTTTTACAAAAAAGCGATGCTTTTTTGCCGCAATTCAACCCAAAAAATTGAGCTTGCGAAATTTTTAGGGATTTGGAAAAAGATGGGTTTTCGCAACTACTAATACTCTGTTGACTGTTGCAAATTTCAGTTCAAGAGGGTAGTGGGGACTAATTTTTAAAGGGGCGACTGCAAGTTTAGAGCAAAGAAAAATCTACCATAGCCCACCTTAAAATTTAGATGCCCACCAACCCAAGTGGTGCAAAGCACCACAATTTTGATTTTTGATTATTGATTTTTAATGTCCATCCCCCCGTCATTATTATAATCAAAAATGGAAAATCAAAAATCAAAAGAGAAAATACTAACTTTTAAGAGCAACTATAAAGTTTTGAGCAAACTAATTTGATTATTGATTATTAATTATTGATTTTAAAATGCCACCCCCCAAACCTACGGTTTAGGGGGGCAGATTTTCCGGATCTTGCTTTGGCGTCGGTAGTTCTTAGGTCTGAGATATATATAAGAGTGAAAATAAAATTTAGGTAGGAGACAAGTATAAAAAATGATTGCAAAGATTAATTCCGCTACTCTTTACGGAATAGATGTTATAAATGTTATAGTTGAGGTGGATCACACTCCAAATTTAGGTAAAGTAAGTTTGGTGGGATTGCCCGATGCTACCGTAAAGGAATCTGTTGACAGAGTGACCTCCGCAATTAAAAATTCTTCTTTCATTCCCCTGCACGGAAAGGCAACCATAAATCTCTCTCCCGCAGATGTAAAGAAAGAGGGACCTTCCTTTGATTTGCCTATTGCTGTTGCCATGTTATCCAGTGTGGGTGAAATAAATATTGATAATCTGAAAGATTTTATGATACTTGGGGAGTTGGCTCTCGACGGTGAAGTTCGTCCCGTAAAAGGTGTTCTCCCCGTTGCCATGCATTCCAAAGGACAATTCAAATCCATAATAGTGCCTTTAAAAAACGCCAAGGAAGCTTCCGTTGTTGACGGAATAGATATATATCCCGTAAGAGATTTAAGGGAAGCCGTAAATATAATAAACAATAATAACAGAACTCCTTATAAACCCAAGGAAGACATATTTACAACCCTTTCCAAGGGAGAGTATGATGTGGATTTCGGCGATGTTAAGGGACAGGACCAAGCCAGAAGAGCTATGGAAATAGCTGCGGCGGGAGGACATAATATTTTGCTTATAGGTTCCCCGGGATCGGGAAAAACCATGCTCTCCTCCAGAATACCTACCATTTTGCCTCCTCTAACAAAGGATGAAGCCTTGGAAGTGACCAAGATTTACTCCGTTAAGGGTTTGCTTTCCGATAATGTCCCCATTATCACTCACAGAAAATTCCGCTCTCCACACCATACCATTTCCGGAGCCGGAATGGCGGGGGGAGGCTCTTACCCCTCTCCCGGAGAGATTAGTCTGGCACACTACGGGGTCTTGTTTTTGGATGAATTTCCCGAGTTTAACAGAGAGGTTTTGGAGATTTTGAGACAACCCTTAGAAGACGGAGTTGTGACCATTTCTCGAGCTATGGCATCTCTTACATATCCGGCCAAATTTATGCTGGTGGCTGCCATGAACCCTTGCCCTTGCGGTTATTACGGTGATAAGGAAAAGGAATGCACCTGTTCCCCGGCGGAGAGAAGAAAATATTTGAAAAAAATCTCCGGTCCTTTGCTGGACAGAATTGATATTCATATTGAGGTTCCCAGACTGTCAAAGGATGAACTTTTGGAAAAGACTACGGGAGAGAAGAGCGAAGATATAAGAGGAAGAGTTGTTGCCGCAAGAAAGATACAGTCGGAAAGATTTGCCAAGAGTAAAATTTATTCCAACAGCCAAATGAACGCTCGTCAGTTAAAGCAGTTTGTGGAACTTGATGATAAATGTAAAGCCATTTTAGGCAACGCCATAAATGCTTTGCAACTCTCCGCAAGAGCTTATGATAAAATTTTAAAGCTGGCACGAACCATTGCGGATTTGGACACCTCCGAAAAAATATGTCCGGAACATATATTGGAGGCTGTGTCTTACAGAACCATAGTAAAAAAATATTGGAATTAAAAATTGGGTGCTTAAATTTTAGGGTGTTTGCACTTTAATTACAGATTATGGAAAATAAAAATGAATTATATACAAAAATTATATTATAACGCAATACCTTCAAATTTAAGATACAATTTTAATATATCAGTGGCGGTGATGCTGCTCTTTGGTCTGTTTCAAGGGTGTTATTTAAATTTTTACGGTCTTATTGTGAGACAGGATTATCATGTGGGACCTTTTTGGATAAGTTTGGTTATAGCCTCATTTAACTTTGTGGGCTTTTTGGGCCTTGTGGTGTCAAGCTTTGCCAAAAAGGGGAAGGAACATATTTACGCTAAATATATCCATATTTTTTCCAGCATATTCTTGATCCTTTGCCCTTTTATGAAAACGGGACCTTGGATTTGTATAATGCTCTTTGTCTTCCACCTTGCCACTTGCTATTTCCCTTTGGAAAACACGGTTTACGGGTATGTCTTTCCCATTGAGGTGAGATGTAAATTTTTAGGATATATGAAGTCCTGCTACGGTATAGCCGTAATGCTTGTGGTTTTGGTGGCGGGAAGTTTTATACAAGTAGATGTTTTTGGAATACCTTTCTGGAAATATCTCTTTGTTTTGGGGGGAATCTTCCATATCATAAGAGGATTTTTGTTCGGTCTTTACAAAATACCGACTCTTAATTTTGAAAGCAGTGATAACCCCATAGGTTTTATCAAAAAATCTTTTAGATTGGTGAAAGAGGAAAAAATCAATATTCCCTTTATTGTTTCAGGTCTCTTTTACGCTGTTGCGGTTCAGGGAGTTTCTACCCTTTACCCTATTTTTCAGGTGGATATTTTACATTTTAACGGAAAAATATTGTCTGTTATGACTGTAATAAGCTCTATATGTATTACGGTAGCTTACTCCTTCTTGGGAAATTTATTTAACGGCACTCATCCCATTAAGGCTTGGCTTTGGGCCATTGCCTTTGTGGTCTTTACTCCTTTTATATTTTTGTTTGTTAACGGTTTTGTTTGGTGGATTTTAATACTTGAAGCCTTTTTGCATTCCTTTGCCAACGCTGCGGGAGAGATATTTTGGATAAACAGTTTAATATATCTCGGAGGAAAAGAGAAAATTGCGGAGTATCAAGGGTTATATACATTTATTGTGGGAGTGAGAAGCTTTATAGCTATGTTTGCGGTAGCCTTTATTATAAATTATTGTGATAAAATAACACAAAACCACCTTATAAATCTTAAAATCGCTTATTCGGTCCTTATAGGTGTAATTATAATATGTTTTGTCACTTGTCTGCCGGTTTTGAAAATGGCAAAGAGACGAGACAGAGAGAGTAAATCGGTATGAAAACATTTTATTTAATAGATTATGAAAATTTAAACAAAAAAGAATATTATGAAGGTTGTGAAAAGATTGACAGGGAAGATAGCGTCATAGTTTTTTATTCAAAAGATAGTTTAAGCATAGGCTTGGATGTTATTTCCAAATTGAACAGACCGGAAATATTAAAGGTTGAAAAAGGCAAAGCCGGAGATCAATCCTTAGATAAACATTTGCTGTCTTATTTGGGTTTTATTATAGGTCAAAATTCTTATAATAAAGATATAAATTATGTTATTTTAAGTAAAGATAAGGGTTTTGATTTGGTAATAGATTTTTGGGTTGCCAAAGGAAATTATAATATCACCCGAAAAGAAAGCTTTTCCGAACATTTTGGAATAGTAAAAGCAGAGCCTCAAGCGGAACCTGAAAAAACAGAAGCAGCGGCAGAAAGCTCACAAGAAGTAAAAGTTGAGAAGAAAAATATAGATAAAAAAAGCGAACAAGATGTGTTGAAAGAAAAAAGAGCTGTGGTTTTAAATATATTAAAAAAGAATCTTGAGGAAAAAGTAATAGGTAAAGAAAAGAGAGGCGTAATAATTAATTTTGTTCATAATCACATCGGTAATAAGAGAGAGATTTATACGGAATTGGTGAAAATTTTAAAACAAGAAAAAGGTTTGGAAATTTATAACTTGATTAAAAAGGAGTTGTAAAGATAATATTAAATAATTGTAAAAAACTTTAAAAAGTGATATAATAATATTGGTAAAAAATTAACAATTTATATATAAAGAGGATGTTGTTATGGCAAGAGAAATATCTCCCCTTCAAAAAGTCAGAGCAGCTTACGAACCTAAGCTTCCGAAGATTTTTAAAGAAGGTAATTTTAAACCTCAAATAGGTGCTCCCGCTTTCCCTAAGACAGACAAAGCACAAATCAAAAAACTATTCCCCAAAACCTACGGTCAGGGTGAAGTAAAGTTTGTGAAAGGTAAAGGCGAAGGTTTAACCACAAAGCCCATTAATGTTGCGGTTATTCTCTCCGGAGGACAGGCTCCGGGAGGACACAATGTTATTGTGGGTGTTTTTGACGCCATTAAAGCTGCCAACAGTAAGAGCAAAGTTTACGGTTTCAAGAAAGGTCCCGGCGGAGCTATCAAAAACAACTATATGGAACTGACCAAAAAGTATGTTGACGCCTACAGAAACACAGGTGGTTTTGATATGATTATGTCCGGAAGAGACAAAATTGAAACTCCCGAACAACTTGCCGCTTGTAAAGCCAACTTTGAAGCTTTAAAACTTTCTGCCGTTATTATCATAGGTGGTGACGATTCCAACACCAACGCCGCCGTTTTGGCTGAATACTTGGCTGCAGCAGGCTCTCCCGTTAAGGTTTTAGGTGTGCCAAAAACCATTGACGGTGATATGAAAAACGAACAGATTGAAACATCCTTTGGTTTTGATACTGCCACAAAGACATATTCCGAACTTATCGGAAACATTGAAAGAGACGCTTCCTCAGCCGTTAAGTATTGGCACTTTATTAAACTTATGGGAAGAGCTGCCTCTCACGTTGCCCTTGAATGTGCTCTTCAAACTCAACCTAACATTTGTCTTATTTCCGAAGAAGTTAAAGAGAAAGGAACAACTCTTTCAGAAATAGTTGATTATATCGCAGACGTGGTTTGCAAACGTGCCGCCGAAGGTAAAAACTATGGTGTTGTTTTAATCCCGGAAGGTCTTCCCGAATTCATTTCCGATATTAAGACTACCATTGATGAAATTTCCGATATCTTAGGTAAAGATGCCAAGGAACTTGAAAACAAGTCCAAATCCGAAAGACTTATCTACATTGAAAAGAAATTAAAAGGTCACTCTGCTGAAGTATTCCACTCACTTCCGGAAAACGACAGACTTATTCTTACTACAAGAGACAACCACGGTAATGTTCCTCTTTCACAGGTAGAAACAGAAAAATTATTAATGACTCTTGTAGGAAATAAGATTAAAGATCTTAAAGCCAAAGGTAAAGCCGAAGGCGTTAAGTTCTCTGCCTTAGGTCATTTCTTCGGTTACGAAGGTCGTTGCGCAGCTCCTTCCAACTTTGATGCCGACTACTGCTACTCCTTAGGATACACAGCAGCTCAAATGGCAAGAGCAGGCCTTACAGGATATACAGTAAATGTTCAAAACACCATAATGCCCGCAGATAAATGGGTGGCAGGCGCAACTCCCGTTACCATGATGCTTAACATGGAACAGAGAAAAGGTAAACCTACTCCCGTTATCAAAAAGGCTCTTGTGGAAACAAAGGGTAAACCCTTTAAATTCTTTGCTTCTCAAAGAGACAAATGGGCTATTGAGGATTGCTTCACATATCCCGGTTCAATTCAATACTTCGGACCAAGCGAAGTTTGCGACTTGCCCACAAAGACCTTAATCCTTGAAAAGAAAGATTCCGGTAAAAAACAGAGTAAAAAATAATTTATAGGCACCATTATGGTGCCTTTTTTTGGCTTATGAAAAAAATATTTTTTATATTAATAATTGCTCTTACAGTATATCCTCTCTTTGCTGTTGATTTAGATGATTTTAATCCCCAAGATTTTAATTGGGGTGTTATAGACACAGAGGGAAATGAAACAATTGTTCCTCAAAATTACTTTGCCTATTTACCTGTGGGTGAAACATTTAACTATGTGGATCTTAAGAGTGAGGATTTTGGTTTTGCGGATAGGAGAGGACGTATATTGTCTCCTCTGAAATTTGAAGAGCCTGTAGTATTAATCAACGGTTACGGTTTCTTTAAAAAAGGCAAAAAATATGGTGTTTGTGATGAGAAAGCCAATATTATACTCCCTGCCGAATATGATATAATCGATACGGAAGAAACTTTAAAATTTTTAGATAAGGGACTGTTCCTTTTGTGGAAGGGCAGTCAATACTATATTTTTGATAATATGGGAAAGTCACTTTTGAATTTTGCCATAAGAGACATAAAGTTGTATGACGATGTTATAATAGTTTCAGACCAAAACTACAAATACAGTTTAAGAGATATTAAGGGAAAAAAAATAGTTAATCATGATTTTAATTATATATCTCCCTTCAAAGACGGTGTTGCCATAACAAGAATAGGAAATTACAATTCTTTAATAGATAAAACAGGAAAAGAAAAAATTAAAGGGACAAATGAATATTTCTTTACAAAGATTTTAGGAAAAGGGAAAGTTTTGGTTGAAGTTCAAGATAATTCTTTCGGATGGTTATCTCACAAACAAGCCATTTATAAAAACGGAAAATTAGAAACAGGTCTTTATGAAAAAAGTGTTATATTGGTTCACGAAGGAATAACAAGATATTCTCCCGTTTGGGAATATGAATTAACAGACGGAAAAAGTAATTATTGTTTTGATGAAAATTATAACTTACTTTATGAAATTAAGGATGATACTCATATAGAAAAAGTATATAAAAACTGTGTGATTAATGATAAAATTACAGCTTTTTCGGGAGAAAAAAACGGTGAAGTTATAAAATTTAATACAAAAGAAGAATATGAAAAAGCTTTAAATGAAGATCATGATTTAGACTTTGGCAGTTGTTTTTATAATATGGGTATGTGTGACAGACATGGCAAACAATTAATGCCTTGTGAATATAACAGTATAAGTCAAATAAAAGATGATTTGTATCTTGTTAAATTGGATGAGGAAAGACAGGGAGTTTTTGACTTTAAAGGAAAAGAAATTATTCCTTGTGATTATAAAGAAATTGTTTATAAGAATGGTTTAATATTGGCTAAAAATGATGAAGAAACCAAAGTTTTTGACAAAAACGGAAAATTGTTATTGGATTTGACCGAAAAATATGCTGATGTCAGTTTGGTAGGTAATAATATATTGGTTCGCCAAAATGAGGATAATAAGTATTTTATCATAGATGCCAAAGGCAATAAACTGTCAAAACCTTATGATGCCATACTTGATTACAGGCAGTTGGCAGATGAAAAAGATTTGCCGGTTGGAATGGGAGAAACTGATTATTTAACTTGTTTGAATAAAAAAGAGTGATTTTTTAAAATTTGACATAATATTTTTAATTGTGGTATAATATAATGGTTATTTATTTGTAAGTAACTCCTTGCTTTATATAAGTAGTATAAAGCCAATAAGTCCGAAAGGAGGTAAAAAATGATTAGAACATACGAGGTCCTTTACATCGTTAAACCCACCATAGTTGACGAAGAAGTTGGTGAAATTATCGATGCATTGGCAAACGTTGCCGCAGAAAATGGTGGTAAGGTTTTGGCAAAAGGTAAGTGGGACAGAAGAAAGCTTGCTTACGAGATCAACGGTTACAAAGACGGTGCCTACTGTTTAATGTATGTTGAAGCAGAAGGCAATATGCCTGCTGTTTTATACAGAGAGTTCAGAATCAACGATGATATCCTTCGTGGTATTGTCACAGTTGTAGACACAAGATTTGTTGATGCAAGCAAGATTGAAACCCCTAAACCTGTAGATGATAAAGATTCATCTAACATCAAACCCGGTGCGGTTACCCTCAGCGAAGCAGAAAGAGACGGTATTAAAGCAGGTGAACTTTTGGCTGCAGAAAAGAAAATTGAAAAAACCGTTGAAGCTGCAGAAGATACTGTTGCTGAAGATAATGCAGAACCGGTTGAAACTAAAGACTCAGAAGAGTAAGTGAGAAGAGTATGAACATTGTAATTTTAATAGGAAGATTGGTTGCCGCACCTGAACTCAAATATACACAAGCAAATATTGCTATGTGCTCATTTAGATTGGCTGTGGACAGAAGGTATAAAAATCAGCAAGGAAACAAGGAAACAGATTTTATAGACTGTGTTGCTTGGCGTCAACAAGCTGAATTTATGACAAATTATCTTGAAAAAGGTAGTTTGATTGCCGTTCAAGGACAGTTGCAAGTGAGAAGTTGGCAAGCACAAGACGGAACAAATCGCAGGACCGTCGAAGTTATTGTTGAAAACGTTCAGTCCCTTGGCAGAAAATCTCAATCCGATGGTTATAATGCAGCTCCCATACCCAGTGTGGCTCCTCCCGATCCCTACGGTGTGACGGAAGGTATTCCGGACTGGACAAATGCATCTGCCAATTATAATTCCGGTAATAACAATTTTAGTAACGATAATAACAATAATTACAATAACAATTCTCAGCCCGGCCCTATGGACGGTATGGAGATGGATCCTTTTGCCGACGATTAGGGCGAATTAAATTAATATTTAGGAGCTTAAAATGGCATACGAAAGAAGTCCAAGACCTCAAGCCAACAATAAATGGAAGCCTAAAAGAAAATTCTGTGCTTTTTGTGTAGACAAAGTAGAATACATTGATTATAAAAATGTAAATAAACTCAGAAGATACATTGCTGAAAGCGGTAAGATTTATCCTAAGAGAAACACAGGAACTTGTGCAAAACATCAAAGAATGTTATCCTCAGCAATAAAAAGAGCAAGAGAGATTGCATTGCTTCCTTTTGTAGGTGATTAATGATAAAATTAGGGCAGTTTTGACTGTCCTTTTTTTGTAAAAAAACGTTAAGTATAGATATGAGTTAAAACCCCGCAAAAACTCTGTTTTTGGTGAAAAAATCACTTTTTTTTAAAAAA